>JBKQWK010000286.1:0-10360 GCA_052139595.1 Thermoleophilia bacterium
TGACGGCCGGGCGCAGCGGGGCTGCGGCGGGGGCAAGCCGCCGCTGCCGGCCGTCGCCTCTGTGCTACCGTAGACGCATGAGTTCTGACTCCACCGCTGCCCTGTCTCTGTTCGCCACTGCCCCCAAGGGGATGGAGGGTCTGCTTGCCGACGAACTACGCCAGCTGGGGGCGGGCGGCGTAGCCGAAACCCGCGCCGGGGTCGCCTTCAGCGGCACGCTGGAGACTGCTTATCGCGCCTGTTTGTGGTCACGCGTCGCCAACCGCATCCTCCTGCCCCTGGCCACTTTCGCCGCCGTCGATGCCGATGACGTGTACGCCGGTGTCTCGACGATCGACTGGAGCGCTCACCTGACCGTGAGCGGCACGCTGGCTGTCGACGCCACCCTTGCTGGCGGCCAGAAGGACCTCGCCAACAGCCGCTACCTGGCCCAGCGCGTGAAGGACGCCATCGTCGACCAGTTTCGCCAGCGCACTGGCACGCGCCCGAACGTGGACACACTGCACCCCGACCTGCGCGTCAACTTGCACACCGAGCACGGCGAGGCGACCGTGAGCATCGACCTTGCCGGCGAGAGCCTGCACCGGCGTGGCTACCGCGCCGAGGGCGTCCAGGTTGAGGCACCGCTGAAGGAGAATCTGGCGGCCGCAATTCTGCTGCGTGCCGGCTGGCCGGCCATTGCCGCCGCCGGGGGCAACCTGGTCGACCCGCTCTGCGGGTCGGGCACGCTGCCCATAGAGGCGGCGCTCATGGCCGCCGACGTGGCTCCCGGTCTGCTGCGCGCGACCGCAAGTTCGACACGGTCGCGCGCCGATGCGGACGCGGTCGGAGGAACGGGCGTAGAGACGGTCGCACCAGCGGGCGCAACGACAGAAGTCGCGCAAGTGGGCGCCGTCGGAGCAACAGCCGCACGACAGGGCAATTTCGGCTTTGAACGCTGGCAGCAACACGATGCAGCCCTCTGGGAACGGCTCGTCGCCGAGGCGCGCGAACGGCGCACGGCCGGCCTGGCGCGCCTGCGCGAGATACAGCGATCACGGCAGCGCGGGGCCGAAGGTGTGTGGCAAAACAGGGCCGCAGCTGTCGGCGAAGAGCCAACGTGGCTGATCAACGGCTTTGACCATGACCGGCGCGCGGTCACGCTCGCTCGCGCGAGCGTCGCGCGCGCCGGCCTCGATCGAATCGTGCACATCGAGCAACGCGAACTCTCCCAGTTCGTGCCACCACCAGGCGCCCAGCAAGACACGAGCGCCAACCAGCGCGCCTCGATTGCGGCATCCAGCGATGAGGTGGCCGGCCTGGTGGTTGCCAATCCACCGTACGGTGAGCGCCTGGGTGATACGGCAAGCGAGATCGTCACCCTCTACAGCGAGCTTGGCGACCGCCTGCGTGCCGGCTTCGGCGGCTGGCGCGCCGCCGTCCTTGTTGGCGACCGCGAGCTTGGCCATCTCCTCGGATTACGCGCCGACAAGCTCAACACGCTCTACAACGGCGCCCTCAAGGTGACGCTCCTGCAGTTTGCCGTGGCTGCCGAGACCGAGACACACGGACGCGTGCCGCGCGGCCGGCGAGCCGTTGTGGCACCGGCCAAGGCCGGCGGCGCGCCAGCGACCAGTGGCGATGGCAGCGGCGAGCCGGCGGCGAGTGGCCGCGGCGCAGCGGCCGGCGGCGGCGAAAACGCGGATGTCGGCAGCCACAGGCGGGCGGGCGTAGCCGGCCCCGACCTGCCGGCCAGCGCCGCCGACCAGTTCGCCAACCGGCTGCGCAAGAACCGGCAGCACCTCGGCCGCACGATGCGCCGCCAGGACGTCACCTGCTACCGCGTCTACGACGCCGATCTGCCCGACTACGCTTTCGCCGTCGACATCTACGAGCACTGGGTGCATGTGCAGGAGTACGCCGCCCCGGCCGAGGTCGAGCCGCTGCGCGCCCAGCAACGCCTCAACGAGGCGTTGCGCATCATTCCCGCCGTGCTCGAGGTGCTACCGGCCAACGTCCACCTCAAACTGCGCCAGCGCCAGCGCGGAGCAGCGCAATACACGCGCCAGGCCGCTCGCGGCCGCTTCCACGAAGTCCGCGAGGGCGACATCAAGTTCCTCGTCAACCTCACTGATTACCTCGACACCGGCCTCTTTCTTGACGGGCGCCTGACGCGAGCGGTCATTCGCGAAGCAGCCAAGGGTCAGAGCTTTCTCAACCTCTTCGCCTACACCGGCACGGCCAGCGTTGTCGCCGCCCGCGGCGGCGCCGCCAGCACGACCTCGATCGATCTCTCCCAGACCTATCTCGACTGGGCGCGGCGCAACTTCGAAATCAACCACTTGCAGACCAATCGAAATCACCTCATTCAGGCTGACGTCCTGGAGTGGATCGGCCGCCCCCATGACGGCAAGCATGACTCGCCCGGCGTCTACGACCTCATTTATCTCGATCCGCCGACCTTTTCCAACTCCAAGCGCATGGGCAGGGCCACTTTTGACGTGCAACGCGACCACGCCGACCTGATCCGCCTCGTCGTGCGTCGCCTGCTGGCGCCCGAGGGCGTGCTCTGGTTTGCGAGCAACTCGCGGCGGTTCACCATGGACGTCGCCAACCTGCCCGGCCTGGTGCTGCGCGACCTCAGCAAGGCGACCCTGGCGCCCGACTTCAAGCGTGCCGCTCGCATGCACCACCTCTGGCAGATCGAGCGGCACGAGGAGCAGGACGAGAAGTGAAACGCGGATGAAACGACACCGCAAGACGGAAACGAAAGCCGCCGCGTTCGGCGCAACCGCGCTGGCCGCAATCGGCCTGCCCGCAGTCGTGTTCGGCGGCGCCGTACTGGCTGCGGTCACACTCGTTCTGGCCGGCGCGCTGTCGGCGGCGCCGGCCGGTGCCGCCGTGATTGCGCCCACCCAAGCATCGGCGTTGGCCCCCGCCAAACCCGCGATCATTCAGCAGCCGATCGCCTTCGGCGCCAGACGCCGCGCCGAGACGGTCGCCTACAACCGCCGCCACTACGGGCAAGCAACCTGGCGGCTGACACCCAAGGTCATTGTTCTGCACTACACGGCCGGCGGCAGCGAAGCCAGTGTGCACGCGACCTTCAACGCCGACACGCCCAACATGGGCGTGCTGCCCGGCACGGTCGCTCACTTCATCATTGACAAGAACGGCAAGATCTACCAGCAGCTCCCGCTTGACGTGCGTGGCCGCCACACGGTGGGCCTCAACTACGTCGCCATCGGCATTGAGTTCGTCCAGGACGGCGGCCGAAGCCCGACCTGGGCGACCGACCAGATCTTTCATCGCCCCGCGCAGATCAACGCCGGCCTGCGACTGGTGCGCTGGCTCCAGTGGCGCTACCACATCACGACCGCCAACGTGATCGGTCACGGCACCGCCAACAGCAGCCCCTACTTCAAGGACCTGCTGCACTGGCGCAATACCCACGTCGACTGGCTGGCGGCCGCCGTCAAGCAGTTTCACACCCTGCTCGCCCGCTAGCAGTCCGCATCCGGGCAACCGCATTTCTTTGGCAAAGGCAGCGCCGTGAATGAGAACAGCGAGTGGTCGCGGGCCGGCCACGCTTCGTTGAGGCGCCCAAACCCGGGACCTGCGCTTCCCTGTGACGATCCCATGTTCTTCATTCGCGATGCCGATGACCGCCCGGACCTCGAGCCGACCGGTGGTGCGGCATCGCCGGCGCTCAACGGCGACCAGTACAGAGACCACCAGGTTTCTGGGTAGAAATTGCATACAAACATTTACCGTCTGCGCAGTAATGGCTCGATCGCGAGCCGGCTCAATACAGTGGCTTAAGAGGGAGTAATCGAACATGAGTTTCGCGAAGCGCGTGGTCTTCAGAAGCGTCGGCGGCGGCGGATTGGTCGTTGCGATAGCGTTGGTGGTGGTGGTGGCCTGCGGCAGTAGTTCAACAATCACGGCGGCTTCGCCCTTGGCGAGCAGCGCGAGTTCGGTTGCGTCAGGCTCTGGTTCGGCCGCTGCACAGATCAAGGCAAACTGGGAGATGTTCTTTGCCGGCACCACGCCAGCGGCACGAAAGATGCAGCTGCTCCAGAACGGCCAGCAGTTCGCGGCGACGATTCAGGCTCAGGCTGGTTCGGCGATCGCCAAGGGAACAGAGGCAAGAGTGAGTGCCGTCAGCGTTACCTCGCGGACAATGGCGACGGTAACCTATTCGATCATGCTTAATGGTCAACCAGCGCTGACTCATCAGACCGGCCAAGCGATGCTGGTCCATGGTGTGTGGATGGTCGAGTCCAAGAGTTTTACCGCTCTCATGGGCATGGAAGGCAGGATGAGTTCGCCGGCTCCGTCCGCGACGCGGATGATGCCCGCAGCGTCAAAGTCATCCTCGATGCAGCCGTGATGGCAGCAAACTCCAGGCCGCAGACGTTTCTCTTGCCTCTTGAGCCTCGGCTTACCCCGTGCCGGGTGTGCACGAGGTCCGAGGCGGAGCCCAAGGGTACGGCGAAAGTTCAATGAAGGGCTGCGTCCGGGCGATGTGCTAGCGTAGCTGCATGCCATCGCCCACCTCTGAGCCGCCAGCTAGCGCTTCGCCTGTCGCCGAGTCGCTGTCAGGCGCGCCGTTGCTGGCGACGCTGCGCACGGTGTTTGGCTACCACTCCTTTCGCCCGCATCAGCTCGAAATCATCGAACATGTCATCGCCGGCGGTAGCGCCTTTGTGCTCATGCCAACCGGTGGCGGCAAATCGCTCTGCTATCAGATCCCGGCCCTGCACCGGCCCGGCGTCGGCATCGTCGTTTCGCCGCTCATCTCGCTGATGAAAGACCAGGTCGACGCGCTGCGCGCCAACGGCGTGCGCGCCGCCTTCTACAACTCGTCGCTAGAGAGCGACGAGGCACGGCGTGTGCTCGCCCAGCTGCACGGCGGCGAATTAGACCTGCTCTACGTCGCCCCCGAGCGGCTCATGACCGCTGGCTTTCTGGCGCGCCTGCGCGGTGATGCCGAGTCGGCGGCCGAACCCATTCCAGTCGCTCTGTTCGCCGTCGACGAGGCGCACTGCGTATCGCAGTGGGGCCACGACTTTCGCCCCGAGTACATCGACCTCGGTCGCTTGCGCACTCTTTTTCCTGAGGTTCCCCTGCTGGCCTGCACAGCGACCGCCGACGCGCAGACGCGCGACGACGTGCGCGCCCGCCTCGGCCTCAGCGCAGCCCCCTGCTACGTCGCCGGCTTCGACCGACCCAACATTCGCTACACCGTGGTCGACAAGCGGCGACCGGCGGAGCAGCTGGTCGCCTTTCTGCGTCACCAAGGCCCAGGCAGCGGCATCGTCTACTGCCTGAGCCGCAAACGCACCGAAGAGGTGGCCGCACATCTGGCGGCGGCCGGCTTCGCTGCCGCCGCCTACCACGCCGGCCTGCCGACTGCTCAACGCCAGCGCGTCCAGGAGCGTTTTCTCGCTGACGACCTCCAAGTCATCGTCGCCACCGTGGCCTTTGGCATGGGCATCGACAAGCCCGACGTGCGCTACGTCGTCCACTACGATCTGCCCAAGAGCATCGAGAGCTACTACCAGGAGACAGGCCGTGCCGGCCGCGACGACCTGCCCGCCGAGGCGCTGCTTCTGTACGGACTCGGCGACGCCGCGATCGTCCGCGGTCTGATCGACAGTGGCGGCGATGCCGAGCAGAATCGCATCGAGTCGCACAAGCTCAATGCCATGATCGGCATGGCGGAGGCGCTCACCTGTCGGCGACGCGTCCTCCTGGGCTACTTCGGCGAACGACTCGAAAACGACTGTGGCAACTGCGACGTCTGCCTGGAGCCGCCGGCTACCTACGACGCGACTGAAGACACGCGCAAAGCACTCAGCTGTGTGTATCGCGTCGGCCAGCGCTTCGGCATGGGTCACGTCATCGACGTTCTGCGCGGCGGACAGACGGAGCGAATCGCTGCCCTCGGTCATGACCACCTCTCGACGTACGGCATCGGCGCTCACCTGAGCCAGTACGAGTGGCAGAGCCTCTTGCGCCAACTCATCCATCGCGGCTACCTGACGCAGGATGTCGCTGCTTACTCGGTGCTCAAGCTGACGGCCCGAGCACAGCCGCTGCTGCGCGGCGACGAGACCCTGGTGCTGGCCAAACCACGCACGCGGCCGCCACAGGTCGAACCAGTGAAGAAGCCCAGGCGCGCCGCCCGCGCCAAGGCGACGGTTGCCGCGCGGCGGCGCGGCGGCGCGGGGACACGCGGCATCGCGGAAGCGCCTGGTAGCAGGCGCGACTGGTTCACGGGCGGTCCACCTGCCGGCGAAGCGACCGACTTCACTTACGACGAAGAGCTGTTCGAACGCCTGCGGGCCCTGCGCAAACGCCTGGCGGCCGCGCAGGGCGTACCAGCTTACGTTATCTTTGCCGACGCCACCCTGCTCGAGATGGCCGCCGCACGACCGCACGACCGCGCCGATCTGCTTGCCGTCAGCGGCGTCGGCGAAGCCAAACTGGCACGCTACGGCGAGGCGTTCCTGGCCGTGATTCGCGGCGAAGAGCCGGTCGACGACGAGCGCTGATGCCGAGGCGCACGGCCGCGGCGGCTGAACCAACGGCCACCGACGCCGGACGAACAGCCGCGGCGGCTGAACCAACGGCCACTGTGGCTGAGCGCCAAGCCAGCGGCGTCGGCTGCCGTGCCCGGCCGAAAGGGTAAGCTAGGCGTAATCGGCAGACAGCGGTTGAAGGAGTCGACGTGAGCGTAAACGATGGCGGCAACCAGCGAGACAGCGGCATGCAGACGGCTCCCTACGGATCCTGGCGCTCACCGATCACCGGCGATCTGGTGGCCACGGCCGGCGTCGGCCTGGGATGGCTGCTGCCCTCGGGTGACGACGTCGTCTGGACCGAGACACGACCGCGCGAAGAAGGCCGCTACGTTGTCGTGCGGCGGCGGTCTGACGGCACCGTGGCCGACGTCACGCCGCCCGGCTTTAGCGCGCGCACGCTGGTGCATGAGTACGGCGGCGGCGCGGCAATTGTCCACGCCAACGCCACCGGCGCGACCGTCTGGTTCAGCAACTTCGCCGACCAGCGGCTGTATCGACAGGATCTGAGCAACGACGTCGACGCCGACGGCCGCTGGCGCCCGAGCACGACCAGCGACGCAGCTCCTCTGCCGATCACGCCGGCACCGGAAACGGAGCGCGGCCTGCGCTACGCTGACGGCCGCGCGACGCCCGACGGCCGGCTCCTCGTCGTCGTGCGCGAACGTCATCCCGCCGACGAGCGTGTCACCAACGTCGTCAACGAACTTGTCTCGCTGCCGGCCGATGGCTCGGCTGCGCCCCGCGTCATTGCCTCCGGCCACGACTTCTACTCGAGCCCGCACTTGAGCGCCGACGGCCGTCACCTGGCCTGGATCTGCTGGAATCACCCCAACATGCCGTGGGATGGCACCGAGCTATGGGTCGCCGACCTGGCTGCCCACGGCAGCGTCAGCAACGAACACCAGGTCGCCGGCGGGCCAGACGAGTCTGTCGTGCAGCCCGCCTGGAGCCCTGACGGCAGGCTGCATTATGTGAGCGATCGCAGTGGCTGGTGGAACATCTACCGGCTGCTGCAGGCGCCGCTCGCCGATGGCGCGGCCGGCGGCGACACTGGCGATAGTGTCGCCGGCGACAGCGGCACTATCGCCGTCGCGCCAAGTGAGCCGGTCGCGCCGCTGGCAGCCGAGTTTGCCAAGCCGCACTGGGTTTTCGGCCTCAGCAACTACACCTGGTTAAGCGACGGCCGTCTAGCTGTGTTTTACAGTCAGGACGGCCTCGACCATCTGGCGCTCGTCGACGAGCACGGCGCTGCCGGCCGCGGCCGACTACTACCGCTCAGCGACGAGTACACCTCGCTGTCATACCTTGCGGCTGGGGGCGCGGCGGCGACAGCCGCCGACGTGACCAAGGCGATGGGCGGAGCCGGGCCAACCGGCGGAGCCGACGCGGGCAGCAGCCGTGAGCGACTGTGGTTTATCGGCGCCTCCGCCGCCACAGGCAGCTCCGTTGTCTCGCTCAACCCGGCGACCGGCGTGAGCGAGGCCGTCCGTCACGGCCAGCAGCACGACATTGACCGCGACTACCTTAGTCTGCCGCAGCCAATCGAGTTCCCGACCGAAGGCGGACAGAGCGCGTACGCGCTCTTCTACCCGCCCACCAACAAGGACTTTCAGGCGCCGACCGGCGAACTGCCGCCGCTGATCATCATCAGTCACGGCGGCCCGACGTCGGCGGCCGAGGCGCGCCTTTCGCTCGACCTGCAGTTCTTTACCAGCCACGGCTTCGCCGTGGCCGATGTCAACTACGGCGGCTCGAGCGGCTACGGGCGCGCCTTTCGCCGCCGCCTGATCGGCCTCTGGGGCGTGGTCGACGTCGACGACTCAGTCAACGCCGCTCTCTACCTGGCGCGCACGGGACGTGTCGACGGCGCTCGTCTGGCCATTCGCGGCGGCAGCGCCGGCGGCTGGACGACGCTCTGCTGTCTTGCTTTTCGTGACACCTTCGCCGCCGGCGCCAGCCACTTCGGCGTCGCCGAACTCGAGCGCTTCGCCCAGGACACGCACAAGTTCGAGTCACGCTACCTGGACAGCCTCGTGGGGCCGTACCCGCAGGAGGCCGAACTCTATCGCTCGCGAGCGCCGCTCAACGCCGCCGACAAGATCAGCTGCCCAGTGATCATCTTCCAGGGGCTCGAAGACAAAATTGTGCCGCCTTCACAAGCCGAGATCATGGTCGCCGGCTTGGCCGCCAACCACCTGCCCTACGCCTACGTCACCTTTCCCGGCGAGCAGCACGGCTACCGCAAGGCCGAGAGCATAAAGCGCGCCCTTGAGGCCGAGCTGTACTTCTACTCGCGCGTCTTCGGCTTTGTCCTTGCCGAGCCAGTCGAGCCGGTGAAGATCGAGAACCTCGACTGACTGCCTCAGCAGATCGGCAATCAGAGGCGGCGATACAATCCACAGCCCGAGCCGGCTGGTCGAGGCGCCGGCGCGAAGGGGCTGGTCGAGGCGCCCGCCCGAACGGGCGGCGCGATTGGGCGGCGCGATTGGGAAACGTGCCCGTCAGTGCTGGGCGACTCCCCACTGCCAAGGTATGGGTACACCGTACTGCTTGGCGCCGGCCTGCAGCGCCGCCTTCCACTGTTTCGTCAGCGTCGCCGCTTGGCTGAGCATGCTGCTGGCCTGCGTGTCGGCGGCCGGGGACGAACCGCGACGCAGATCCTGCGCGATCGCGCTCAGTGCCTGCTGATCGAAACCGAAGCCTTGCACGGCGGCGTGGGCGGCGGCGGCCAGAAACATCGGTGGCGGAATCAGACTCAAACCAGCTACCGCCTGACTAAGTTGACCGCTGGCCGCGGTGATTGCGGTAGCCGCCGTGCCCCACGACGCATCGGCGCTGGAGCTTGTGACGGCCAGCGCATCACTGGCGCTGCTCAAAGCAGCGGCTGCCTTGAGATAAAGCGGCTTGATCTGTGTAACGTATGCTTTGAACGCGGCCGACGAGGCCGTCGCTGCTCCCGCTGACGTCGGCCGGCTCGTCGGTGAGCTGCCGACCGTCGGAGCCGAGGCTGCGCCGCCGCCGCAGGCAAGCAGGCCGACCGTCGAGGCAAGCGCGAGCCCAAGCACGAACACCCCGGCCAGCCCATGGGTAAGCGAGAGCTTCCGGCTCCAGGAGAGTCGCCGGCTACCGGCGAGCAACAGGCGCCAGCGCGCGGTGAGCGCGGCGTGAGCCTCACGCTCCATCAACAAGACGCCTCCCTTTGAACGACTTCTCTGAGCATGCAGACCGACAGGCACGGCTTGCGACGACGACAGGCACAGAACGATAAATCAAGTCGTCACGGTACACGATACCAGCTCGGCGGCAACCGCCATCAGCGATCTCGCCGCGAGGCGATGAGGTGCTCACGGATCTCTTGGCCGGGCTTGCGCCAATCTCCTGACCGGACCTGCGACGTTGTAGTATAAATCGTATGCAACTGCCGGGCCGGTCACGGGGGCAGTGACAGTGACAGGATCGGCGATCATCCAGCGGGGGGTATCGCTCATGGCGTCGGTGCACGAAGAGTTCTGGACCCATCAAACGTATGCGGTGGTCGGCCATTCAGCCCAGCGCAAGTTCCCGGTTCTCACATACCGAGCGCTGAAGGCAGGCCATAAGACCGTCTATGCGATCGATCCCAGCAGTGGGGACGTGGATGGCGACAAGGCCTACCCCGACTTCAAATACCTGCCGAGAACACCCGATGGAGTGATCCTCGAGCTGCCCAAAGAAGAAACCGCCAAATGGGTCAGAGCAGCCGCGGCTGCCGGCATCAAGAACCTGTGGCTGCACCAGAGGACGGAAACTCC
>JBKQWK010000287.1:0-21623 GCA_052139595.1 Thermoleophilia bacterium
GTCGCCTTACTCGTCGATCTCGGATTGCTTCTTCGCGTGCAAGATCGCCGTGGCCTCGTATGCTACGTCGCCATGCCGGTGGGCCACCGCCACCCTCTCATCTGTCGCGAGTGTCGCAAAGTTATCAGCTTTGACGGTGAAGGTGATCTGACGTACCTGGAGAAGCACCTCGAAGAGACCACCGGCTTTACGATCTACGGTCATCATCTTGAGGTCTACGGCATTTGCGCCGACTGTCGCCAGCGTGGCGGCGCTGATCACGAGACGCGTTGACGGCCGGCGCCAGCGAAGGCCCGGCGCCGGTTACTCCCCGCGCGCCGACCCCGTGTCGCTCTCTGCGCGCTTTTCCGCTGTCGGCTCGCCGAGCGCCGTGATTTCGGCATTGGCGTGGGCGAGAATCGCCACGGTCAGCTCGGCTTGCTGCAGTCTTCCCGCCACAGCTACCGCGCGTGTACGTGCGCCAATGTCAGAGATGGCCTGCCACAGCCTGTTGCGAGAACACTGACGCCGCCTGTGAGCGACGGATGCGACCGCAAGCGCGGAACGAGTTCTCGTACGCGTCGCCGGCAAATCAACTGCGCGCCGCGACCTTAGCCGGCGAGACTCGCTTCTGCCCTTGCTGCCGAGGTCGTCATCCGAGCTGGCGCTCCGCGTTGGTGCTCTCATCGTCAATCCGTGCTGGTGCGCTCCTCGCCGGTGCTCTCATCGTCATCCGGATCGCCGTGAGCGAGCGGAATTTCGACAGTGAAGAGCGCTCCCTGCCCAGGGCTGGTTTCGAGGTCGACGTGACCGCCGTGTGAGGCGGCCACGGCAGCGACGATGGACAGACCCAGGCCGGCACCATCGGCACCGCCGACCTGACCATCGGCGAGTCGGTAGAAGGGTTCAAAAACGCGTTTGGTTTCGTCTTCGGCGATGCCCACGCCATCGTCCTGCACCGTCAACACCGCTCGGTCGTCAGTGGCATGCGTGCCCACGCGAATGTGGGCGGTGGACCCGGCGTGTTGCAGAGCATTGCTGACGAGATTCGTGGCGAGCTGGCGCAGACGGGCTTCGTCGCCGAGTACGACCACCGGTTCTGGGGCGTCAAGAGCGATGGATCGGTCGCGAGCTGTGATGCGCGCGTCAGCGACCGCATCGGCCGCAACTTGGGCGATGTCGACGGGAACGCGCTCTAGCGGCCGCCCCTCGTCGAGCCGGCTGAGCAGGAGCATCTCCTCGACGAGGACACCCATACGCGCTGCTTCCTGCTCAATTCGCCGCATCGCCAGCGCCAAATCGTCGGGGCGGTCCTTGGCGCCGCGCCGGAACAGCTCGGCGTAGCCGCGTACCGAAGCCAGGGGCGTGCGCAGCTCGTGTGAGGCCTGGGCGAGAAAGCGGCGCAGCTTGTCTTCAGAGGCCGTTCGCTTGGCGAATGCTTCTTCGATTTGTGCCAGCATGGCGTTGAGGGCTAGCCCCAGGCGGCCGACTTCGCTGCGCGACTCGGCACGCTCAACGCGTTGCGTAAGATCGCCGGCGGCGATAGCGCCGGCGGTGCGGGCCATGTCTTCGAGCGGCCGCATCTCGCGGCGCACGATCCACCAGGCCAGCGACGCCAGGCCGAGCAGGATGATCGCCGAGACAAGCGCTTCGATCAACATGAGTCGACCGAGTGTCTGTGTGACCTCGGTCAGCGGTATGGCAACGACGAGCGTGTAGACGCTGTCGGGAAACGAGACGGCAAGCAGGCGGTAGCGTAGAGATGTCTGTCCGGACGCTGCCACTGAGGTGAGCACCACCGGTTGCCGGTCGGCATTCTGAACCAGCCCGCTGGGCAACAGCGGCGCTGGCGGCGTTTTGCCGCCATATGTGAAGACCCGCTCAATGACTGTCTTCGCGGATTGGTCGATGATCTCCCCGTAGGTGCCGGGAGGCAGGGTCGTGTCCGCTCGTTGCAGGGTACCGGGAAACGAGGGCAGGGGGCTGCTGGCGGCGGCGATCAGCACGCTGGCGACAGAACGCTCGGCGGCGACGAGCTGCTGGTCCACGCGCTTGATCAGAAACGAGCGCAGCGAAACGTAGGTGGCCGCATCGGCGGCGAGGAGGCCGACGAGCACTAGACTGACGAGGGCGACGAGCAGACGCAGCCGCAGCGACATTGGTCAGTCGCGCTGTTCGCGCAGGCAGTAACCGAAGCCGCGCACTGTGTGGATCAGGGCCGGCCCCAGCGAGTCGAGCTTCTTGCGCAAGTAGCTGATATAGATCTCGACCACGTTGGCGTCACCGCCGAAATCGTAGTTCCAGACGCGGTCGAGAATCTGTGCCTTCGAGAGCACCCGGCGCGGATTGAGCATGAGGTAGCGCAGCAGCTTGAACTCGGTCGCCGTCAACTCGACAGTCATGCCACCGCGGCGTACCTCGTACGTGTCTTCGTTCAGCTCCAGGTCGGCAAACACGAGGCGTTCGCTCGACTGCTCACTGCTTCGTTGCGTGCGTCGCAACACGGCGCGAATGCGAGCCACCAGCTCTTCGAGGCTGAACGGCTTGGTCATGTAATCGTCGCCGCCGAGCGTGAGGCCACGAACCTTGTCTTCCGTCGTGTCGCGGGCGCTCAGAAAGAGGACCGGTGTCGAAGGTGCCTCGGCCGCCAGGCGGCGGGCGACCTCAAAGCCGTCCATGTCGGGGAGCATGATGTCGAGAACCACCAAATCGGGACGATGAGCAGACAGCGCGCGCAGCGCTTCTTGACCATTGTGGGCCACAGTAACGTCAAACTGCTCGTACCGCAGCGCCAAGGCAATCAGATCGGTCAGATTCTGCTCATCGTCGACGACAAGAATCCGCGTGTGTTCGCTCACGCCGCTCCTTTCACCCAGCTACGGGCCCGGTATAGCTTCCCGCTGCCTGGTCCGGACTCATCGGGTACACTGCGTTCGCCGTCGTCATGTGCACGGGGCGGTCCGTTCGTCCCGCCGGCCAGCGCGTCGTCTGACTGTCACATTGCGATTGTACGTGCGAACAATGCGAAAGTACTGTGATTACACTGTGATTTGTCTGTGATCTCTGGGATGCCGGTCTTGTCGTGCATTGGTTGTTCTCAGAAAACTCCAAGCTTACGCTCAGTTACGCCATAGAGCCATGCGGTAAAATTACGTCAGGCAAGCAAAGCGACAGGAGGTTGTCCGCCATGTCGAACTTCAGATCTCGGGCGACGGTTTTCTTCGCCGGCGCCGTGACCGTCGTGGTCATCCTTGTGGCCTTAGTGGCTGCCGACGTTTTGCCCGTCAAGACCGAGACGACGACGGTGCTGCAACAATCCGCCACGGGCAACGTGCCGACGGCGCTGACCAGCAGCAGTGCGCTCACGCCAGAGCAGATTTACAACAAGTACTCGCCCGGAGTTGTCGAGGTCATCTCGACGTTTCCAGCGAGCAGCAGCGGCCTTGGATTCTTCGGCCAGTCGACCGGCCCATCGCAGGCACTGGGATCGGGCTTCGTCGTTTCGCGCGACGGCTACGTGCTTACCAATGCCCACGTCGTCCAAAGCAGCGGCCAGAACGCTTCATCCGTGACGGTCGTCTTCAAGGGTCAGGGCACGCAGACCAAGAACGTCACGGCGAAAATCGTCGGCGTGGACCCAACGAGTGACGTTGCCGTCCTCAAGGTGGATCCGGCACAAGCACCAGCGCTCGTTCCTCTGGTGCTGGGTAACTCCAGTGCCGTCCTCGTCGGTGAGCCCGTGGTCGCGATCGGTAATCCTCTCGGGTACGACTTTTCGCTCACCTCGGGCATCGTCTCAGCAACCAATCGTGACCTGCAGTCTCCCAACGGTTCGACCATCGCCAACGGCATTCAGACCGATGCCGCGATCAACGAAGGCAACTCCGGCGGTCCACTCATTGACTCATCGGGCAGAGTGATCGGCATTAACGAGCAGATTGCCAGCCAGTCGGGCGGCAATCAGGGACTCGGCTTCGCGGTGCCGATTAACACAGCTGTCAGTGTCATGAACCAGATCGAAAAGACAGGCAAGGTTACTTACGCCTATCTCGGTATTGAGGGGCAGACGATCACCAGTGACATTGCCCGGGCGCTCGGTCTCAAACAGACGCAGGGCGTGCTGGTTGCCGCGGTAGCGCCCAACAGCCCGGCGGCCAAGGCTGGCATCAAGGGTGGCTCAACGCAGACGGTCATTCAGGGTCAACCCTTTGTGACCGGCGGCGACGTGATCACAGCCATTGACGGCAAAACGGTGACGACAATGGATCAGCTGGCGGCGACGATCGCCGCCCATAAGCCTGGCGACAAGGTGACGCTCACTATTGTTGCCGGATCAACCACCCGGCAGGTGACGGCAACGCTGGCCACGCGACCGACCAACTCCTGACGATGACAGGTTAGAGCCTCCGACCTTCGGGCGCCCGGCGCTAAAGCGCCCGGCGCCTTTTTCATCTTCTCATCACCGTCCGCCGCCTCCCACTCGTGCTAGCCTATGGAGGTGTCAATCGACCTGTACCCCGAGTTCTTTAATGACGTCTTTGGCCCGGTCATGCAGCCGGGTTCGAGTTCGCACACGGCGGCGCCCTGTCGCCTGGGCTACCTCGCCTCAAATCTGCTTGGTGAGCCACCTGTGCGCATGCAGGTTGTCCTCGACCGGCAGGGCTCGTTTGCCGGCACCTTCGGTACCATGGCCGAGGATCGTGCCATGGTGGCCGGCGCGCTGGGCTTGCTGCCCGATGACGAGCGCCTGTTTCACGCCTTCGCGCTGGCCGAGGCAGAAGGCGTCGAGGTTGCGTTTGTCTTTGCCGACGTGACCGAGAGTCTGCATCCGAACGCGATGAGGTTTGTGCTCACTGGTGCGAGCGGCAGGACTGTGACCCTGGTGGGTAACTCGATCGGCGGCGGCATGATCGAGACGGTGGCCGCTGACGGCTACTCCTTGCGTGTGCGTGGCGACACGTACGTGCTGCTCGTCTTCACCGCCGGTGCGGTTGCGGCGGAGATGTCGCCAGCGCTCGCAGAACGTCTCTGCGACGTACTTGACGCAGGCGTGAGCCGGCGCGCCGGCGGCGGCGCCCTGCATTGGTACCGGCTTGCCGGGCCACCCGATATTGCCTCCGTGGTCAGGCACGTCAGCGAACTTATGCCGGCGACCGGCCAAGCTGCCACCGCCGGTCGCGTTGGCCCGCGGGTAGCGCTGTTGCGACCGGTTTTACCAGTGATCACTCAACTCGATCGCAAACCACAGCTCTTCGATACCATGACACGCTGGCGTGAACTCGCGGTCAGCGGTGGCTCGGCTCTGTGGGAGGTGGCAGTGCAGTACGAGGTCGATGCCTCGCAGTGGTCAGCAGAGCGTGTGCTCAGCCAGATGCGCGAACTCGCCGCGAAGATGGATCGGCAAACGCGGGCTGCCTACGACGATGACGTGACGGTGCCGCAGAGTCCCTTCAAGCCCGACTTCAGCGGTCGCTGGACGCGTCATGCGGCCTCGCCGGCGCGGCTCACCGATGACCTGACGGCGCAGACCATTCGTTGGGCGTACGGCGCCGGCGCTGGCATACCCGGTGTCGAAACGGTGCCTGGACCTATGGGCAGTGGTGGAGGTTATATCTACGCTGCTCTGAGCGCAGTTCGCGATGCCCGCGGTCTGACCGATGACGATCTTTTGCATGGTCTTTTAGTTGCCGCCGGCATCGGTGCCATCGCTTTCACACGCACCGATCCGACCGGTGAGGTGATCGGCTGTACCGGTGAGGCCGGTATGTGTGGAGCAATGGCGGCAGCAGCCATCGTCGAGATGGTCGGCGGAACAGCCGCCCAGGCCGAGAACGCCGCCTCGCTGGCGCTGCAGGCGTTCACCGGCATGCCGTGTGACCCCATGCCGGGTGGGCTTTGTCAGCCATGTCGTAGTCGCATTTTGACGGCCGCCTGCATGGCGCACGTTTTTGCTGACTTGGCCATGGCCGGTCACGACGCCGTGTTGCCGCTGCACGAAGCGATCGACGTTGCCGATGCCGTTGGCCGTCGCCTGCCGGCCGATCTGCTCTGCACGTCGCGCGGCGGCGCCTGCGCAGCGCCGGCAGCGCAGGCGCAAGCGGCCTCCTATTGCGACTGGCTGGCGACAACGCGGCCTGAGGATCGCCCGCCTGGCAATCTCATTTAGCTCTGAGCCCTGGGTCTGATCGCTCTGTCCTGCATGAGCTCCGCGAGCCGGTGATGTGGGGAGCTGCTTCGTGTCCTCGCGGCAGACGCAAGCAGACATCGGCGCCGCCGCTGGCAGCGTTGCTCGCCGTGGCGCTGCCGCCGTGCGCGCTGGCCACGGCGGCGACAATTGCGAGGCCGATGCCCGATCCGCTTTGTCCGCCTCCGGCATGACCGCGCGTGAAACGGTCGAAGGCTCGGTCGATGAATTCCACCGGGAATCCAGGTCCCTGGTCGCGAACGTGGACGTTTACCCAGGCACCGTCTTCAGCGGCCGCGACGCGTACATCTCCCGATCCGTAGCGGAGGGCATTGTCGATGAGGTTGTCGAGTGCCTGTTCGAGTCTGAGGCGGTCGGCGACCAGCACCATCCCCGGGGGGATGTCAACATCGACGGTACGACCCAGGCGCTCGGCGCGCGCGGCGCTACGCACGCGCGCCATGCCCACTACGCCGGCCAGGTTAAGAGGCTCAACGATCAGCTGGAGTGCGCCGCGGTCGAGCCGCGCGAAGAGAAGCAGAGCTTCAGCCAGACGCGACAGCCGCTCGACCTCGTTACCCGCCGCGCGCAGGGCTTGCTCGAGGTCGTTTGCCGCGTGCCGGCCCTCGAGGGACACCTCGATTTCAGTTCTCAGCAACGCCAGCGGGGTGCGTAGCTCATGACTGGCGTCGGCGATGAACGTGCGCTCGCGGTCAACGGCGACTTCAAGTCGCGAGAGCATATCGTTCAGGGTGGCTCCGAGGCGGCCAACTTCGTCATTGGCGGGCGGGACGGGCAGGCGTTGGTCAAGGCCGCCGATGGTTATCTGAGCGGCACGGGCGCGCATGTGCTCAATCGGCCGCAGGGCGGCGGTCGCCAGGCCAAAGCCGGTGAGAGACGCCAGAAGCAGGGCGACCAGGCCGCCGAGCCAGAGCTGATCTTGCAGATCGCGGAGTGAACGGGCGCGATCAGCAAGGGGTGTGCCGACGACGATCACCAATCGGCGATCCTGGGCAAGAACTGCGTGTGCCAGCAAGCGCACCGGCCCTCCTTTGCCGGGTCGACTGTCAATCATCAAGTCGCTGGCCAAGGCGTGTCTGATGTCGGCTGGCGAGAGCAATACCGTACGCGGTGCACCGGCCGTGAGATCGACAATGTGCCCGATGGACGAGAGAACCTGCACGAATCCCGTGCCACTGCGTGAGGTTACGTCGCCTTCGCGCAGCCCGGTATCGGACTGCTGAAGCAAGGCGCTCACGACCTGCACGCGCGCTTGCATACCGACGTCGATTTCGCGATCAAGACCGGTAGCGAAGCGGGCGTAGATCACCCAGCCGGTGATGGCAAATACGGCCGCCATCACGAGGACAAAGCCCAGAGCCAGCCGCCAGCGCAGGGGCAGTCGGTTGAGTGTCAGCCGGCTCACCCGTCACCGTCCTGCGGCGAGCACTCGCTGTCGTCCTGCCGCGGGCTCTCGTCGCTGTTCCGCAGCCGATAGCCGCCCCCTCGCACCGTCTCGATCGACTTGACGGCGAAGGGCCGGTCGATCTTGCTGCGCAGGTAGCCAACGTAGACGGCGACGACGTTGGAACGGTTCTCGTACTCTTCGCCCCAGGCTGCTTCCAGGAGGTCATAGGTTGAGAGGACCTGCCCTGGATGGCGCATGAACTCCTCGAGTAGCAGCAGCTCCTTGGTGGACAATTCGATTTCCACTTCGCCGCGCGAGACGCGCCGCGTGGCTGGATCAAGCGTGAGGTCACCAACCTGAAGAAGAACTGGTCGCTCTGCGACTGCTCGCCGGGTAAGGGCGCGCAGCCGCGCCAGCAGCTCCGCAAAGGCGAACGGCTTGGTCAGATAGTCGTCCGCACCCACGTCGAGACCGCGAACGCGGTCTTCGACCGCGTCGCGGGCGGTGAGCATAAGCACCGGGCTCCAGACTTCGGCCGCCCGCATCTCGTGACAAACGGTGAAGCCGTCTATACCAGGCAACATCACGTCAAGGACGATCGCGTCGTAGGCGGTCGCCTGTGCGGTCCAGACAGCGTCCTCGCCGGTCGTAGCCACGTCGGCGACATGGCCGTTGGCACGCAGTCCACGACGCAAGAGCGCTGCCATTTTTGGTTCGTCTTCGACTACGAGAATGCGCATGACCCCTATGCTACCGGTCGCGAAACTCATGCTCGCGATTGCTTTGTGTAGTTCATGTTAAGCCACTCCGGGCGGCGACGTTTCTCATCTGCGTCTCATCGCGCGCTGCCATCATCACTACCGTAAGCAAGGCTTCACCAACACAAGGAGGACATCATGTTACAGATGAAGCATCTCAAGACGGTGGCCATCGTGGCGTCCATGGCGGCAATGACGTCGGGTGGCGTGGCCCTGGCGAACACCGGCTCAGCTAGCGCCACCGCGCCCGTGAAGTCGACGCCGGCAGTGACCGTGGCCGAGACCACGAGCACCGTGGATGTCGGTAATGCCCAGGTGGGCGATCAGACGGCACCCGATACGCAAGCGACTGCCGCTACCAGCGAGGCCAGCAGTGAAGTTGCCGGTGTCGAGGCCAGTGGCTCGGAAGTTGCCACTAACGACGGTCCGGGCGGCCATGCTGATGCCGCCGGCGCAAACGTGGACCATCAGTTCCAGGGTCAGGAGTAAGCAAACAAGCGGGCGCATGATCTGCCCGATTGGGACGGGGCCGGCCGGCCTATTACGAGGGCGGCCGGCCCCGTCTCTGCGCGCCAATCGAGGTGGCGTGCACGGGAGCATCTGTGGGGGTCAAATGAACAGCTCGCGCGCCAGACGGAGACGTACTGCAGTACAATGACTGACTCATTCGCCAGACTGAGAACTGCGCGTCGCCGGCGCGGGTAGACGGCCGATGAAACTCCGATCGAACGCGAGGCCCGTGTTGTGATGTCAGCGCACTCCGCAAACTTGCCCCTCATGATTGCTGACCGGCAAGCAAAGAGTACCGCCAGTGTCGAAACGGACGTGCCGCTTGCGCACCACAGCGTAGCCACGGCCAGCGCTCTTTTGCGCTCCGTACGGCCGCGCCAGTGGACGAAGAACCTCGTTGTTTTAGCGCCGCTGGTCTTCTCGTTCGGTTTGACGGTGCCGGCGCTGCTGGTACGAGCGATCGTGGCGTTCGGCTTGTTTTGCGCCCTCTCGGGCGCCGTTTACCTCAGCAATGACATCATTGACGCAAAGCGCGATCGCCTCAGTGCGGATACCTGCCGGCGGCCGCTGGCCGCTGGCGAGATCGGCCGGCGCCCAGCGGCGGCATTGGCCGCCGTCCTGGCGACGGCTTCACTCGCCGGCGGTCTTCTCCTGTCGCCATCGTTTGCCCTTGCCTGTGTCGCCTACCTGGCTCTGCAAGCAGCCTACGTGCTCGTCCTCAGAGAGCGCGTGATCCTCGATGTGATGGCGATCGCGGCCGGCTTCGTTGTGCGCGTTGTCGCTGGTGCCGTCGTTATCGGCGCCACAGTTTCACCGTGGCTTTTGCTCTGCACGGCATTACTCGCCCTCTTTCTGGCCCTCGTCAAGCGCCGCCACGAACTGCTCGTCAACGGTCAGGCCTTGCAGCATCGCCCGGCACTGCGTGGCTACTCAGCCGCACTGCTCGACCAGATGATCGCGGCCATTACGGCAGCCACCGTCGTCATCTACTCGATCTACACCTTTTCCAGCCATGAGGCTGCCGGCAGCCCCTATCTCATGCTTACCATTCCCTTCGTCGTTTACGGGTTGCTGCGCTACCTCTACCTGGCTCACGCCCGCAACCTTGGCGGCAGTCCGGAAGAGGTTCTGCTCAAAGACACGCCCCTGATCGCCGACCTGGCGCTCTGGGCGGGGACGGTGATCATGGTGCTATATGTTGCCTGAAGAGACACGCAGACGTGGCTGGGGTACGGCGCGCGGCGCCAACCGACGGCGACCGAGAGCTTCGTCAGCGGTGGGCTTTGGCCTCACGCGCGCGCCACGGCCGCGTTTCACGCGTGCGCAGCGTCGCCGCCGGCGCCTTCTGCCTCTCGTTGCTGCGCTGCTGCTGGTCGGTCTTCTCGCGGTGCCGCTGACGAGCTATGTGAGTTACATCAGCCAGCCCTCGAGCCTGCCCTTGTCGATCAGGTCGATTGAGTGGGTGCGCACCCATCATGGCGCTTGGTTTGTGAGCACGGTCGAGCGCTACTACTACTCCTGGACGGCTCCCAAAAAGGGTGGACCAGCGCTGACGACGTTACCGGCAGTGGGTGCCGGTGTTGCCGTGGCGAAGGTTCGTCACAACGTTGTCGCCTATCTGCCGCCGCCGATTGCACCGGTCGTTACACCGGCGCTCAAGGGCGAAGGTGTCTGGCGTTCAACCGGGCCGTTGATCGGCGCCGCGCCGCCGCTGCTGGTGACCGTCTTTCGTCCCGAGCCCGCCTATCCTCGTCTCCTGGCGAGTGTGGCCTGGATCAACACCAGCCTGACGCAGCTGGCGCTGTACCCCGGTCGCTATCAGCCGCCGGCGGGCTTACCGCGGGGACCGATGGAGGTACCACAGAATCAGCGCCAGCGCCTTCTGGCGACGTTCAACAGTGGCTTTCAGTTTGCCGACGCGCACGGTGGCTTTGTCGTGAACGGCCATGTCTATGAGCCCCTTGTCGCCGGGCAGGGGACCCTGGTCATGTATCGCGACGGGCGCGTCGACGTACTCAGTTGGTCTGGTGGTCGCGCCCCGAAAGCTGACGTCGTGTTCGCCCGCCAGAATCTGCCCCTCATCGTTAGCGCCGGGCAGCCAAATCCGAAGCTCGGCGTGGCACGTCTCTGGGGGGCCACGCTGGGCAATGCGGTGCGGGTCTGGCGGTCTGGCGTCGGCATCGATGCTCATGGCAACTTGATTTATCTGGCGGCCCCGAGCCAGACGGCGGCGAGCCTCGCCGCGGCGCTCATTCGCGCCGGTGCCGTGCGCGCCATCGAACTCGACATCAACGCCGAGTGGCCGAGCTTCATCACCTATCCGCAGCCTGGCGCCCGTGACCCGCAGAAGCTGGTGCCCAACGTCATGCAGCCGGCGACACGCTACTTGACGCCCGACGATCGCGACTTCTTCGCCGTGTTTGCCCGTGCCGCCGGCGCGGGCTTTGCGGTGCCCTTTCGGTAGGAAGTCAAGCAGGAGTCAACTGGCTGGATGGCGGCAGTGCTCTTCCGGTGCCGTCACCTGCGTTTCGCTACCGCTGGCGAATGGGCAGGTTAAAGGCTTCCCCGAATAGTATGTGGAGGTCGAAGTGGGCAAGAACCTTACAGGGCGCACGGTGGTCATCACCGGTGCCTCCAGTGGCATCGGTGAGGCAACGGCGCGGGCGCTCGCAGGCGAAGGCGCGGCGGTGGCGTTGCTGGCGCGCCGCTCCGAGCGCATCGACAGTCTGGCAGCTGAGATCACGGCCGCCGGCGGCAAAGCCGTCGCTTGCGTCGTCGACGTGCGGGACCGCGAAGCCATTCTGCGGGCGCGAGACGCAGTCGAAGCCGCGCTCGGTCCTGTCCACCTGCTCGTCAACAACGCGGGCGTGATGCTCCTGTCGCCGTTCGACTCTGGCAAGGTCGACGAGTGGCGGCGCATGATCGATACCAATCTCACCGCCGCACTGCTGGTAACGGATGTCTTTCTGCCGCAGCTCATCGTCGCCCAGGGAGACATCGTCAACATCAGTTCGGTCGCCGGACGTACGACCGGCCCTAACTCCTCGGTTTATAACGCGACCAAGTGGGGTTTGACGGCGTGGTCGGATGCTCTGCGCAAAGAGCTCGTTCAGGCTAGTGTAAGAGTGATAGTCGTTGAGCCGGGCGCCGTCGCCACAGAGCTGACCAATCACATCAGTGATGAGCAGATTCGCGCCGGCGCGCAGGGCTTCTACGAATCCGTGGGAGCGCTGCAGGCGGAGGACATTGCGGCGGCAATCGCCTTCGCTGTTGGTCAGCCGCATCGGGTCTCGCTCAACGAGATTCTCATCCGGCCCACGGGCCAAGCGGGCTGAGTCGTTGTCCCTCGTTCAGGAGTGTTCCCGATGAAGCCATCACGTATCGCCAAAGAGGTTCACCTCGTTGCTCGCCCTCAGGGCGAACCAAGAAAGAGTGACTTTGCCGTTGTCGAGGTCGTCGTGTCGGATCCGGCCCCTGGCCAGGTTCTGGTCCACAACCACTTCATCTCGGTCGACCCCTACATGCGTGGACGCATGCGTGACGGCCAGTCGTATGTGCCGCCGTTCGCGCTCGGTGAGGTGATGACGGGCATGTCCGTCGGTGAGGTGGTTGCTTCGCAGTCAGCCGATCTGGCCGTCGGGGACATCGTTGTGCATGATTTGGGCTGGCGTGAGTACGCAGTCGGCCTAGCGGCGGCGTTCCGCCGTGTTCCCACCAACGACGCGCCGCTCAGTTCTTGGCTCGGCGTGCTCGGTATGGTTGGTTTGACCGCCTGGGTTGGTGTACTCGAGATTGCCGCCTTGAAGCCCGGCGATGTCGTTTTCATCTCGGGCGCGGCCGGCGCGGTCGGCAGTCTTGCCGGCCAGATTGCCAAGTTACACGGTGCAAGTCGTGTGGTCGGCAGCGTCGGCTCGGCGGCGAAAGTGCGCTACGTCTGCGACGAACTCGGTTTTGACGCGGCCTTCAACTACCACGACGGTCCCCCCGCGCAACTTCTGGCCGCGGCAGCGCCGGACGGCATCGACGTCTACTACGACAACGTCGGCGGCGACCATCTGGAGGCGGCCGTGAGCGCCTTGCGCCTGCACGGGCGGGCGGCCCTGTGCGGGGCGATTTCCCAATACAACGCCGATCAGCCGGCACCCGGGCCGCGCAACCTTGGTCTGATGATAGGCAACCGCCTGACGCTGCGTGGCTTCATCGTCGGCGACCACGCTGACCGCCAACCGGCATTTCTGGCCGAAGTCGGTACCTGGCTGGCGGAGGGACGCATCCGTCTTGCCGAGACGATTGTCGACGGCGTCGAGAATGCCCCCGCCGCATTCATTGGCCTCATGCGCGGCGAGAACACCGGCAAGATGCTGGTGCGTGTCGGCGGCGACTGAACTCTGCCGCCAGCGAAAAGCCGGCGACGGCCGGCCGGCCGAGTCCCATGGTGATGGTCGCGCTGCCGTGAGGGTCACCGAGCCGACCGACTCCCCGGTCGGCGGAGCCGGCGCGCGACGCCCGTGGCGTCCCGAGTCGGCTGATCGGTGTAACCTTTGAGGTCATGTCGTCGTCTAACCTCAACAGATGGTCCTGCCTGCCAGAACCTACGCCTACCGATCTCGAACGCGCTCGTGCGGGCGATCAGCAGGCATTCAGACTTCTTGTGGAGAGATACCAGGGCATGGTCTACGCGATTGCCTATAGCTTGCTCGGCCAGCCGGCTGACGCTGAGGATGCCGCTCAAGAGGCGTTTCTGCGGCTGTATCGCAAGCTCGGTCAGTTTCGTGGCAGTGCGTCGTTCACGACCTGGCTGTACCGTCTTGCTGTGCGCGCCGCTCTCGACGAGCTGCGTCGGCGGCGGCGCAGCAGCGAGCGTTACGACCTGATGGCCGGTGCGATTGCGAGCGGCGCGGCTCCTGCGAGCGGCGCGCCTCCTGCGACGG
The DNA here is from genome assembly GCA_052139595.1 of Thermoleophilia bacterium. Lineage (GTDB taxonomy): Bacteria > Actinomycetota > Thermoleophilia > UBA2241 > UBA2241 > JBKQWK01. Next base: position 13,771 of record JBKQWK010000287.1, read on the forward strand.
ACAACAGTGGCGGGCGTGGTCGTGGCGGTCGGCTCCGCAGTAGCGGCGTGGCCGCCGTTGCCGACGCCGAGGCTCAGGCAATGGAGCGGCTTGACGCGCTCGCACTGGCGGCGGCTCTACGGGCGCTGCCGGTTGAGTATCGAATACCGGTCGTTTTGCGCGATATTCATGGGCTTGCGTATAAGGAGATCGCCGAAACGACCGGTCGTCCCGTGGGCACGGTAAAAGTGATGGTGCACCGCGGACGCGGTGCGCTGCGCCTGCGGCTGCGTGCCGCGGGCGTGCTTGGTAAGGAGCCTTAATGGACTGTATACAGTGTCATGCCGTGATCAACCAGTACATCGACGGTGAGCTGGGCGGGGCCATGGCGGCGGAGTTCCAGGCACATCAGAGCGTCTGTGCCGATTGCGCCGAAGAGCTGCGCGACCTGAGCGCGTTGCGCCTCGGCTTGGCCCATCTGGGTGACCTCGAGCTGGAATTGCCCGCAAATTTCGCCGCCGAAGTCATGACGGCGGTCGCGTCACTGCCCGACCCGCGTCTGCGCGACAAGGTGCGAGAGCTGGGCGAGCGGATTGGTCTAGTGGCGATGCCGGCCCGTCGTCGTACCGTGGCCTTGTCGGCTCTGACGGGCATCGCCGCGGTTGTCGTCGGTCTCGAAGCGCTTTACCTGCGTCGCCACGGGGAGGTCGAGGCATGACGGCCCGGGAGATAAGTTCCGATGTACCTCAGCGACCTTTGGCGGTAACCGTGGAGGGGAGGGTTCTTTCGTGACCGGGCGACAATTGACGCGCGCGCAAATCGAGGAGCTCATACCCCATCGGGCGCCCTTTCTGTTGCTCGACGAAGTAATCGAACTTGATCCTGGCGTTCGTTGCCACGCTCGCCGTACGCTGCGCGGCGACGAGTTCTGGTTCGCCGGGCACTTTCCCGGCAACCCGATCATGCCCGGCGTGCTGGTCGTCGAGGCGCTTGCCCAAGCGGGCGTAGTTACGGCACTGGCGCAGCAGGGGGCGGCCAACAAGCTGGTGCTCTTCGCTGGCATCGACAAAGTGCGCTTCAAGCGGGTTGTACGTCCCGGCGATACGCTTGATCTTCACGTGGAGATCGAAGCGGCGCGCGGCACCATCGGCAAAGCCAAAGTGCGGGCTGAGGTTGACGGCGACCTTGTTTGCCGCGGTGAAGTGATGTTTGCCCTGACCGACGCCAACGAGGCGGTCGCAGGACAGCCGAGCATGAGTGGCAGTTCGGGCGTTGGCACAAACAGTGCATCGGACGAGAGCGACTCGGAAGCAGCCGGCTTGGTCGATGGGCGCGATGCAGGCGCGTCAGCGTGAGCGGTCTCAGCCGTGGCAACGTCAAGGGAGCGCGCATCAGCGCGCTCGGGGTCTACGTGCCCGAGCGAGTGCTCACGAATGACGATCTGTCGCAGTTTCTCGACACCTCAGACGAGTGGATCACCAGTCGAACCGGGATCCGCGAGCGTCACATCGCACGGCCGGATCAAGCTTGCAGTGACCTCGCCAGCGAAGCTGCGCGGGCGGCGCTGGCGAGGTCCGAAGTGGCCCCGGAACAGATCGATCTGGTGATCGTCACCACGATCACGCCGGACATGATCTTTCCTGCCACGGCTTCGATTGTCGCCCACAACATCGGCGCCACCCGCGCTGGTGCGTTTGACCTTGAGGCCGGCTGCACCGGTTTCGTCTACGGTCTCGCCGTCGCCACCGCCTTCGTCAGTGCGAACGTGTACCGTAATGTGCTCGTGGTCGGTGCCGAGGCCCTGAGTCGTGTCCTTGACTGGGATGATCGCAGCACGTGTGTGCTTTTTGGCGATGGTGCCGGCGCGGTGTTGGTGACGCCCGGCGATGAAGAAAGCTCATTCAGCTTCGACCTGGGCAACGACGGCTCTGGAGCTCACTTCCTCGGCGTCCCCGCCGGTGGTTCGCGCCTTCCGGCCAGTCATCAGACCGTCGACGATCACCTCCACTTCATGAAAATGAACGGCGGTGAAGTCTTCAAGTTCGCGACGCGAACGGTTGTCGGCTCGTGTGAGAAGGTGCTTGACGATGCGGGCCTGGCGGTCGCCGACGTCGATCTCTTTGTGCCTCATCAGGCGAACATGCGGATCATCGAAACAGCCGGCAGACGTCTCGGCTTTCGCCAGGACCAGATTTTTGCCAATCTCGAGCGCTACGGCAACACGTCGTGCGCGAGTATTCCCATCTGCCTGGAGGAGGCGGCGACCAGTGGGCGCCTCAAGAAGGGCGACAGGCTGCTCATGGCCGGTTTTGGCGCGGGGCTGACGTGGGGATCGTGCCTGACGAAGTGGGATCTGTGATGGGCAAGCGCCTGGTGCTCTTCCCCGGACAGGGATCGCAAGCCGTCGGAATGGGCAGCGATGTCTACGGCGAGCCGGTCGTCCGCGCGACGTTCGACACGGCGAGCGCGGTGCTCGGCTACGACCTCGCCGAACTCTGCTTCGCCGGACCGGGCGAAACGCTGGCGCGCACCGACGTGACGCAGCCGGCGCTGCTGACGGCGTCGATCGCGCTGTATCGACTGGCACGTGAGCGCGGCCTGCAGTATGAGGCCGCGCTTGGTCACAGCCTCGGCGAGTACAGTGCCCTGGTGGCAACGGGGGCGCTGGCGCTTGATGTTGCCGTTGATCTCGTGCGGCGGCGTGGCGAAGCCATGCACGCCGCCGCGCAGGTAGCACCCGGCGGCATGGCCGCGGTGATCGGCCTCGATGACGCCGCCGTGGAGGCGCTCTGCGCCGACATCGGCGGCGTCTGGCCGGCCAACTTCAATGCCCCCGGCCAGGTCGTTGTCAGCGGCACCGAGATCGGCTTGGCCGAGCTGCGCGTGCAGGCGCTGGCCGTCGGGGCGCGCAAGGTGCTGCCGCTCAACGTCGGCGGTGCCTTCCATTCGCCGCTGATTGCCACCGCTGCTGAAGCCCTGCGCGCGCCGCTGGCGGCAGCCACCTGGGCGACGCCTGCGCCTGCCTTCTTCAGCGTCGGCAGCGTCGCCTGGGAGATGGATGCCTTCGACGCGTTGCTGTTGCGCCAGCTCGTCTCGCCGGTGCGCTTCACGGCGGCGGTCGAGAGTCTGGTCGCTCAGGGCTATGATTCATTCCTTGAGGTCGGCCCGGGAAGTGTGCTCAGCGGCCTCGTCAAGCGGAGTACAACAGCGGGCACGATCGCTCGCGTCGCCGATGCCGCGACCCTGGCCGCGCTTGACGCCGGCTGGTTCGAGTCGCACGTAACTGAAACCCACGCACGGCCAGCGACTGGCAGCGCGACCCTGGCCGACGCTTCATCAAACGGGGAGACACTATGAGCATCGTCATCGACTTGAGCGGCACCGTTGCCCTGGTGACCGGCGCCGGCCGCGGCATCGGCCGCGAGATCGCGCTGGCGCTGGCCGCGGCCGGCACCGACGTCGCCATCAACGATTTTGCCGACGAGAACAGCTGCGCCGCTGTTGTCGGTGAGATCGAAGCTCTTGGCCGACGGGCCATGTACGTGATGGGCGACGTTGGTGATGAGGCAACCGTCAACGGCATGGTTGACGAAGTTGAGGAGAAACTGGGCCCGCTCGAGATCGTCGTCAACAATGCCGGTATTACGCGTGACCAAGTGGTGATGATGATGGACGCGGGCGACTTCGACGCCGTCATCCGTACGCACCTGCGCGGCACGTTCCTGGTGAGCAAGGCGGCGGCGCGCAAGATGTTCCGCCGCCGCCACGGTAGCATCGTTAACCTGGCGAGCGTGGTCGGCCGACGGGGCAACGCCGGGCAAGCTAACTACGCCGCCGCTAAGGCCGGCATTATCGGCCTCACCAAGTCACTGGCCAAAGAACTCGGGGCTCGCGGTGTGCGTGTCAACGCCATTGCTCCCGGCTACATAGACACGCCCATGACTCAGGCGTTGGCCGACGATGTGCGCCAGGCGATCATCAGTTCGACCCCCATGCGTGCCATCGGCGAAGCCACTGACGTGGCCAACGCGGCGCTCTTTCTCGTCAGCCCGCTGGCGCGGTACATTACCGGCTGTGTCCTGCCGGTTGACGGCGGGTTGGGCATCTAATGGCAGAGGGGACTTTGAGAAGACGAGGTGGGCGTACTCATGACTGATCCGACGCGACGGGTTGTGGTCACCGGCATGGGCGTCGTTACAGCCCTGGGCCACACAGTAGACGAATTCTGGCGTCGACTCGTGGCCGGCGAGTCGGGCGTTGGCCGTATCACGCGTTTTGACGACTCGGTGCTGAGCGTGCACATTGCCGCCGAGGTAAAAGGGTTTGATCCACACAATTACATGGATAAGCGTAGCGCTCGACGTATGGACAACTTCTCTCGCTACGCCGTTGCTGCGGCGCGTATGGCCCAGGCAGACAGTGAACTTGACGTGGCCGCCGATCCTGAGCGCATCGGCGCCGTGATCGGCAGCGGCGTTGGCGGTCTGCTGACCTTTCAGGAGCAAGTTGACGCGATGCGTGAAAAAGGCGCCGATCGCATCAATCCCCTCTTCATCCCGACAATGATTCCCAATATGGCGGCGGCTCAGGTCTCGCTCGAGCTGGGCAGCAAGGGCCCGCTGAGCGCCACCTGCACAGCCTGCGCTGCCGGCAGTAACGCCATCGGCGACGCGGTCGAGATCATCCGTCGCGGCGAAGCCGAGGCGATGTTTGCCGGTGGCGCCGAGGCACCGATCTGTACGATCGGCGTCGGCTCCTTCGCGGCCATGCGCGCCCTCAGCACGCGCAACGACGATCCGGCGGGTGCCTCGCGTCCCTTTGATCGTGAGCGTGACGGCTTCGTCATTGGCGAGGGCGCCGGCGTGCTGATCCTGGAAGAGTTTGACCACGCTCGCCGTCGCAACGCGCACATCTATGCCGAGGTCGTCGGCTACGGTATGAGCAGTGACTCATTTCACCTGACGCTGCCCGACGAGAGTGGCGAGTCGCAGGCCCGCGCCATGACGATGGCCCTGGAAAAGGCCAATGTACGCCCCGATGAAGTTCAGTATCTCAATGCGCACGGCACTAGTACTCAGCCCGGCGACAGTAGTGAAACGAGAGCGATCAAGAGCGCTTTTGGCGCTCACGCTGGCAAGTTGGCGATTTCGTCGACCAAGTCAATGATCGGCCACTGCCTGGGCGCCAGCGGCGCCATCGAAGCAGTGGCGACGGTGCTCACTATCGAGCTTGGCGTGATCCCCCCGACGATTAATCTGAGCGTGCCCGACCCGGACTGTGACCTTGATTACGTACCCAACGTCGCTCGTCCCGCAAGGGTTGATGTGGCCGCTAGCAACTCCTTCGGCTTTGGCGGCCACGACGTCACCCTTATTTTGCGTCGTTGCGAGGAGTGATCGTGGCAGCGCAACCAGGCCGGGCGTGCACGGCCGGGGCCGGGGGTGAAGCCTGCGGCGCCGGCCGTAAGGGCTAGCGCATGCCGGTTACCGTCGAGATCGAGCGCCGTGGCGAGGGCAGCCAGTCTGCCTCCGTCTGGACGTGTCCGCACTGCCGGGTCGCCGCCGACCCGGCCGTCGTGCGCCGGAACCTGAATGTTTGCCCGGCCTGTGGCTATCATGCGCGCATCGGTGCCCGCGAGCGCATCGCCCAGCTCGCCGACCGCGATTCGTTCGCCGAACTGTGGGCGGGCATACGCACGCTTGATCCGCTGCGATTCACCGACATCGAAACGTATCCCGAACGCGTGCGTGCGGCGCAGGCCAAGACGGGCCTCAACGAAGCGATCGTTGCTGGTACAGCGCGCATCCTCGATGTGCCCTGCGTGTTGGCCGTCATGGATTTTGGCTTCATGGGCGGCAGCATGGGCAGTGTCGTCGGCGAGAAGCTGTGGCGCAGTGCTGAACTCGCTGCCGAACGTCAATTGCCGCTGGTCAGCGTCTGCAGCAGCGGCGGGGCCCGTATGCAGGAGGGCATCCTGTCGCTCATGCAGATGGCCAAGACGACATGTGCCGTCGACATTGTCAACGAGGCACGGGTGCCGTTTGTGGCTATCCTCACCGATCCCTGCACCGGCGGCGTCATGGCAAGCTTCGCCACCCTCGCCGACATCTGTCTTGCCGAGCCCGGCGCCTTACTCAGTTTCAGTGGCCCGCGCGTGATCGCCGAGACGACGAAAGAAGAGCTTCCTGAGGACTTCGGCCGCGCCGAACGCAATCTGGCCCTTGGCCACCTCGATGCTGTCGTGCCGCGCATCGAGCTGCGTGATCGCGTGGCCAACTACCTGCGTCTGTTGAAGGGGGGTGATTTCCCTGAGCGAAAGCGATCTGCACGACGACGAGGCAAAGGTCCGCGCGGGTTGGCTGCGGCAACGGTTGACCGAACTCGGTCACTTGCCGCTCATGCCCGGCGTCCATTTGTCGGAAGAAGTCGAGAGACTGCAGTCACGCCTGAAGAAGGTAACGCATGAGAAGCGTCGTCACGACACCTGGCTAACGGTCGAGATCGCGCGTCACAAGGATCGGCCGCGCACCCGTGATTACATCGCTGCGATCATGTACGGCTTCGAAGAACTGCAGGGCGATCGCCTGCGCGCCGACGATGCCGCCGTGGTCGGCGGTATCGGCTGGTTCGAGGGCCACGCCGTGCTCGTCGTCGGTCACCAGAAGGGTCGGAATCTGAACGAGCAATTGGCGCTCAACTTCGGTCAGGCCAAGCCGGAGGGCTACCGCAAGGCGCAGCGTCTGTTTGCTCTTGCCGAGCGCTTTGGATTGCCGGTGCTGACGTTTGTCGACACGCCTGGTGCCTATCCTGGCGTGGCGGCTGAAGAGGGCGGCCAGGCACGCGCCATTGCCGAGACAATGCTGGCCATGGCGCGTCTCACCGTACCTGTGATTGCCACGATCATCGGCGAAGGCGGGTCGGGCGGCGCGCTCGCTTTTGCTGTGGCCGACCGGGTCCTTATGCAGGAAAACGCGACCTATTCGGTGATCAGCCCCGAAGGTTGCGCTGCCATTCTCTGGCGTGATGCCGCCTTCGCGTCACAGGCGGCCGAGGCTTTGCGTCCTACGGCTTCGCAGCTCTACGAGCTGGGCGTGATCGAGCGCATTGTGCCCGAGCCGCGTGGCGGTGCCCATCACCACCCCAAAGACGCAGCTGCCGAGCTGCGCAAGGCGCTGCGCGAGACGCTGGCGGAACTGGCAGAGATCGAGCCACTGGAGCGCCGTGCTCTGCGCCGCGAGCGCTTTCGCCGCCTGGGCCAGTTCGCCGAGGGACCGCTGGCGACCGTGCTCAGCCCCATTCCGCCGCTGACGCGGTGATAAAGTATCAGTACCACCCCGGTGCCGTACTCCCGGCGCCAGACGACCAGCGCTGACGGTGAGTGCCGGTACGCTTTGACTGGTGTTGGGGAGGGTACTCCAGACTCAGTAGCCGATTGTACGTGTCCGCTGCGAGGAGGGTTCCACGGCTGAGGACGTCGTCATCAGTGTGCGTGGCCTGCGCAAGACCTACAAGCACGTCGCTGCCGTCCGCGGCGCCTCGTTTGAGGTTCGGCGAGGCGAGATTTTCGGACTGCTGGGTCCCAACGGCGCTGGCAAAACGACGACGGTTGAGTGTCTTCAGGGTTTGCGGCCGGCCGACGGTGGTGACCTCTCCGTACTTGGCCTGGACCCCGGCAGACAGGCGCGTGAGCTGCGCCGCCGTATTGGCAGCCAGCTACAGGAGGCGGCGTTGCCGGACCACATCCGTGTCTGGGAGGCGTTGCAGCTCTTTGCCAGCATTACGCCCGGCGGTCGCGACTGGCGCGAGATGCTCTCTCAGTGGGGCCTTGACGACAAGCGTTCAGCCTCATTCCATAGTCTCAGCGGCGGCCAGCG
>JBKQWK010000288.1:0-5636 GCA_052139595.1 Thermoleophilia bacterium
GGCGGGCGAAGCTGCTTTTCGGCAGCACCGCCCGCCCGTCTGTCTAACCGGCTCCCGTCGCGCTGCACCCTCCCCCACTGGGCACGCGCCGGGACCCGGTCCGGCCCCCGCCGGGGGGCACGATCGAAAAACCTACTTCTTCACCACACCCAGGGGCAGGATGGTGCGTCCGTAGACCTCGTTCCAGATCTGGGCAGCGCTGCCATAGACGGCTGAGAGACCGACGAAAATGCCTTCCCAGCCGGCCACCTTGCCAATTGTCGCATTGCCCGTCCAGTTGCTCAGAGCCAGCAGCACAAAGAGGATTACTAGGCTGCCAAACACTGTCTGCAGGGAACGATTGATCTTCAGTGTGGCCACGAACATGAGCGCCGTGAAGACACCCCAAGCAAAGAGGTACCAACCGAGACCAGTGGTCGTGGCGGCCGAAACTCCTGTCCACTTGGGAAAGACTATGAGGGCGACAAACGACAGCCAGAAGAAGCCATAAGACAGGAAGGCTGTCGCGCCAAAGGTGTTGTTCTTGCGAAACTCCATGATGCCGGCAATCACCTGAGCGAGGCCACCGTAAAAGACGCCCATGGCCAGAATCATGGTGCTCAAGCCGATGATGCCTGTGTTGGCAATATTGAGGAGCACGGTGGTCATGCCAAAGGCCATGAGGCCGAGTGGCGACGGATTAGCGATCGCGTCCCTGAGCACAACTCGCGTTTCGCCAGAGATGCCAACGACAGACATGCCCGACTTCTCCGCGTTTGGGGTCGGTACTACTTGTGCCATAAACCTTTTCCTCCTGATGCAGTTGATGGGCTCACGCAGCACAAAACTGAAGGCTGCGGTAAAAGAGCGATGTGACGTCACCACGAAGTGAGCGTGCACAGGACCAGCCGAATTGATACCACATTTCACAAACGAGTTCCAGACGCGAGCCTGTAAGGAACGCCAGCGAGGCAACTTTTGCCGAACACCTGTTCGCTTTGCCACAACCGGGCTGAGTCTGGAACGGCGGCGGGCCCGCCCTCAGCGGCGCCAAAGCGCTACCGAGGGCGGGCCCGCCGCCGCCGTATCACGAACACCTGTTCGCTGAGCCGGCAGCTCCTCTTCAGGCCTCCGGCAAAGCACGCAGCGCTTCAGCAAAGGCGCCCAACGCCACGGCTGCCGCTGTCGCTTCGAGCTCAGGTGACAGGTATCTGTCACGCTCCAGCATCGGCGCAATGGCACGGACGATCTCGTAGCCGCGTAGGGTACCTGCGCCGGGCGTCAGCGGCGCCAGCAGATCAATTGCCTGCGCTGCACAGACTGCTTCTATGGCCAGCACCTGCTGGCCATTGCGCAAGACGTCGAGCAGCTTGAGGGCAGCGGTCATGCCCAGGCTGACGTGATCTTCCTGATCGCCCGAACTGGGAATCGAATCGACACTGGCCGGATGACAGAGAACCTTGTTTTCGGCCACCAGTGCCGCCGCCGTGTACTGGGCGATCATGTAGCCGTTGTTGAGGCCACTGTCGTTCGTCAGAAAAGGCGGCAACTCCGAGAGCGACGACGTGAGCATGCGAAACGTACGCCGTTCGCTGATGTTGGCGATCTCAGCCATGCTCATCGCCGCCAGATCAAGCGCTAAAGCCAGCGGTTCACCGTGAAAGTTGCCGGCCGATATGAGCTCGCCGGTGTCGGGAAACACGAGGGGGTTGTCGGTCACAGAGTCGATTTCGACCGTGATCACCTGCCGCAGCCAGCCGAAAGCGTCGCGACAGGCGCCGTGGACCTGCGGTATACAGCGCAGCGAGTAGGCATCCTGCACCTTGTCGCAGTTGAGATGACTGAGCATGATCCCGCTACCGGCGGTTGCACGACGCACATTGGCCGCCGTGTCAAGTTGGCCCGGTATGGGTCGCAGGAGCTGGATGCGCTCCTGGAAAGGTCCGACCGAGGCGCGTAACCCCTCGAGGCTCATCGCACCAATGAGATCGGCCGAATCGAGCAGCGCCTCGCCGTCAGCCACCACCAGGCATCCGATGGCAGCCATGAACTGGGTGCCGTTGAGCAGCGATAAACCTTCTTTGGCCTCGAGAACCAGCGGCGTCAGGTCGGCGGCGCGCAGGGCCGGCAAGGCGGGCACGCGCCGCCCATCGGCCGTCAACAGCTCGCCCTCGCCCATCATCGCCAAAACCATGTGCGCCGACGGCGCCAGGTCGCCCGACGCACCCAGCGATCCGCGCGACGGCACGTAGGGCACCAGATCGTGGTTGATCATCGCTTCAACAGCGTCAGCAACTTCTTGACGCACGCCGCAATGTCCCTTGGCGATCGTATTCAGGCGGATCGCCATGGCGGCGCGCACAACGTCGCGCGACAACGGCTGACCCACGCCAACGGAGTGACTGCGAACCAGGTTCTCCTGCAGCTCGCGCACCTGCGCCACAGGGATGTGCGTGGTCGCGAGCAGACCAAAACCGGTTGTCACGCCGTATGCGACGCGTTCTTCACGCACGATTTTGGCCACAACCGCATGAGCGGCGGCGATACGCTCCCTGCCCAACGAGCCGACACTGACCGTAGCGCCTCTACGGGCAATCGCGACAATCTGCTCGATCGTGATGGGCTGATCGCCGATGACGACATGCTCCACTCCTGCTCACCCCTCCGCGGTCACGCCGCGCGTAGTCTCCGTTCGATCTGACTCCTGAAGTAAGGGTTTATTGTACGCCCGGCAGGCGGCCGGACGCCCACCGGCCGGGCGTGTGTCGGCGGCTGTGTCGGTGACCGGTGCCAGCGGTCGCGCGACGGTCGCGGCTGGCTCGCCGCTGCCGAGCGCCGGCGTGGCCGTCAGATCGTGAGCGCAGACTGGGCCGCCACACCGTATAATGGCGGCTGCATTGCATCGATCCCCGAGGAGACTAAGCGAGTCATATGCCCGCCTTCATGACTGCCAACGACTCGCGTTCGCGTCGCCGGGCTGTGCTTGTCGCCGTGGCCCTGGTCCTGCTTCTCTCAGCCGGTCTACGCTTCTGGGATCTCGGCAAACCCACTGCCTTGATTTTCGATGAGGTCTACTACGCCAAAGACGCGCAGGCGATTCTGCGTGGTCAGCTTGGTCCCCAGCCCGGGCCGTACCCCTGGGAGCCCGGTAAGGAGATCTCGTGGCCCCATCCGGAATGGGGCAAGCTCGCCATCGCCGCGGGCATGGTCCTCTTTGGTCAAAACTCGTACGGTCGCCGCACGGCGGCGGCATTGGCCGGCTTGCTGCTGCTCGCCTGCATTTACCCTATCGCCCGCCGCCTCGGCCTCAGACCAGGCTGGGCCCTGGCGGCGCTGATTCTGGCCGCCGCCGACCCTCTTGGTCTCACTCAGTCACGCATCGCCACGCTCGACATTTTCATCGCTTTCTGGACCGTTCTGGCGATCTACCTCACCCTGCGCTACGTTCAGGACGGGCATCGAGCCCGCTGGCTGTGGCTTGCCGGGCTGGCCGCCGGCTTCGCGTTCGGCACCAAATGGTCGGGGGCTCTGGTGATTCCCCCCGCCCTGGCACTGGTGGTTCTCTTTCGCCGGCGCGACCAGGGCGATTCGCCGCCGCACGCGAATCGTCTGAGCAACGCTGGCAGGCTGGCCTTACGCGCAGTCGCACCAGTGGCGGCCTTCGTCATCGTGCCCGCAGCCATCTATGTTGCCAGCTACGTCTTCTACTTCGCCGCCGGGCATACGTGGGTGCAGTGGTGGGAGATGCAGCATCAGATGTGGACCTTTAACTGGGGCTTGAAGGCGCCGCATACGTATGCGTCCGCCGCCCCTACTTGGATCTTCATTCTCAGACCGGTGTGGTACTATTTCCAGAGTATCAACGGCCAGTATCATGGCATCGTTGCCATTGGCAATCCGTTGCTCTGGTGGCCGTCGATCGCCTGCCTTCTGGCGCTACCCCTGGTGGCGATACGGCGTCGGCAGTGGTTGCCCGCCCTGCCAACGCTTCTCGTGGTCTTTCTCTACTTGCCGTGGTTTGCCGCTTCGCGCACGAGCTTCCTCTACTACATGACGCCCGTCGCACCGTTTCTGGCCGTCGCCGTAGCAGCTACCCTGGCGCTCCTGTCTGGTGAGTACGACGGTGCTACCGCCGGCTTGACCTGGTCGGCGGCGCCACTGCTAACGCTCGATCACGGTGCTGACGGGGGACACGCCGAAAACGCTCTCAGGCGGCACGACAAGGTGACCAACGCTGTCATCGGCACGACCGCCAGCAACAGCTCGTTGAACGGTGACAGCGGCCTGCGGCGCGCGGTACTCGTGCCAGCGGCACTGCTCATTGCTGGCGCGATCGTGACGATCGTCGTGTGGGAGCCGGTGGCAACAGGGTTGGGCAACCTCTTCAGACACCTCGCAGCAGGCACGGCACACCAGCTGGCGTGGCTGGCGATTGCGGCCGCTTCCGCCGCCGGTTTAAGTGCAATCGTCATCTTCAGCCAAGCCACCAGGCCCCGGCCAGCCTTGCGGGCCGGGGCCTGGCTCTATGTGGGTATTGTCGTCGGCATCTTCGTCATCTTCCTGCCCGTGATCATCGACCTCGGCATCAGTCCGGCACACTACTACCACCTCATGTGGTCAGCGCGCTGGATCTAAGCCTTCGCCAGCGATGACACCCGCCACGACCGGGCCGATGTCGGTGAGCTCACGCTCGTTGCTGCCCGTTTACCTGGCGCACAGCCTGGTGCATCTCTACCTGATGCTCTTCCCCGCTGTGCTCTTCATCGTCAAGCATCAATTCGGTCAGAGCTACGCCATCCTCGGCGCCGTCTACATGGGGGCCACCATGGTCTACGGCTTCGGTGCCCTGCCGGTCGCCTACTGGGTTACACGCACGAATCCGCTGGTCCTCATCCGCGTCGGCACGCTGGCGGCAGCCTTAGCCTGCTTCGGCATCGCCACCGCGCCGAACGCGGCCATTCTCGCCGTTGGCCTGCTCGTGCTCGGGGCCGCGGCCTCGGTCCACCACACCGCCGCCTTCACGTACATCGCCCACGTGAGCGAGAACGACGCCCGCCTCTTCGGCCACTGGGGAGCCTGGGGCAACATTGGTCTCACGATTTCACCAGCATTTGCAGGGCTGCTCGGCTGGCTGGTCTCGTGGCGTCTGCCCTTCGCCGCTGCTGGTGTCTTAGGGCTCATCATCAGCGCCGTGCTGTGGCGGCGCGGAACGTCACCATCGGCCGCACCGGCCAGAACGGAAGCGCCTCGCGATGTCGCGCCCGTCACTACTAACCTGACCGCCCTGGCCTGGCTATTCGGCATCAGCATGGCGATGGGCTTCATTTACACCGGCTTCACCACGTATCTGCCTGCCTACACGGGCGTGCGAGCCAGCTTTCTGCCCACCGCCGACGTCGTCCGCGGTGGGCTCGTCGCCTCCCTCGTTTACGGCGTCGGCTTCTTTGGCCAGTGGTGGGGCGGCCATATTGGCGCGCGCCCGCACCTGCCGCGACGTTACACGTTCATCATCGCCGGCAACGCCGTGCTTCTCGCCGGCATCTTCGCTAGCGCGAGTTGGCTGCTCATGGCGATGCTCATCGTCTTCAGCTTTCTCCATTTCAGTACGCAGCCGCTTGAAAAACACCGTCATCGCCAGATTCACGGCGCAGCGCTCA
>JBKQWK010000289.1:0-3853 GCA_052139595.1 Thermoleophilia bacterium
TGCGCCGCCGCCGCCACGTCAGCGCCATAGAAGACACCGCGTGCGGGTAGAACGGCAACCTCACGCTCCAGATAGACTGCAAGCTCAGCGGCGAGCTTTGCCGCCGCCTCAGCATCAGCGGCAACCACGAGCCAGCCCATGTCAGCATGGGTAGCCAGCAGGCCGGCCAGAACGTACGCCGCCATGAAGCTCGGCGCATAGACACTCGCGCCGCGACGCAGCCGCGGGGCCAGTTCTTGAAAGCGCTGGTTGGCGATCAGATACTCGAGAAACACGCTCGCCTTTCGCCTCGCGGACGACGCCGGCGTGACGCTGGGACACCACGCCAAAATGACCCGCCGCACGAAGCGCCGAGAACCTCCGCACCATTGTAGACCATCTCGGTGCCGACCCAACGCGTGGCCAGGCGGGGCGCCGTCAAGGATCGGCAAGCGAGCGCACAGTGACAGTTCGCAAAAGCCTGCATGTAACAGCAGTGACTCAGCGCACGTAGCAGTGGCGCCTCAGCGCACCCAGCGGTGCGAACAGAACGGCGATAAGATATGCGGCAACAGCAAGCCAGAAGCGCCAGCGACGAGAAGAGCGAGGACGGAATCTTGAAGTATACGAACATTGTCACGGCGCTTCACGTTTGGACCAGTCGCAGCCGGGCAGCGCTAACGCGGCGCCTGTCGGTGGCGACGCTCGTCCTTCTGGCCGCGACGGTGATGTTGATTGCCGCGCAACCAGCGGCTGCCGGCACAGTAAACCTGCCGACGCGCATTGCTGCTGTGCTTGTCAGGGACCATCTGTCGCTGGCGGCCACCTCCATCTCCATCTACGATCAGACCAGCGGCAACTTCATCTATCGACTGTACGTTGGCACGCTACGCGCGCCGGCCTCAAACGTAAAGCTCGCCACGGCCACGGCTGCCCTGACACGCTGGGGAGCCGACTACCGTTTCAAAACCGAGTTGTACGCAGCCGGACTGCCGGCTTCGTCGGCGACCGACGCGGGTGAGATCAGCGGCAATATCTACCTCAAGGGCTATGGCGACCCGAGTCTTGCAACACGTAGCTACGCACAAAGCGTGCTCAAGATGCACACAGCCACGATCGAGTCGTTCGTGGCTGCGCTGCAACAGCGTGGCATCAAGCGCATAGACGGCCGGGTGATCGCTGACGGTAGCTACTTTGATCAACGCACCAGCGCCCCCGGCTGGAAGTCAGATTTCGCCAGCGACGAATGCGGCACCCTTTCCGGGTTAACGCTGAACGAGGGCGCCTACAATGGTCGATCAGTGAAGAGTTCGCCCCTCTATGCGGCCGATGCGCTGACCACGGCACTGCGCAGGGCGGGTATCGTCGTCGTCAACAATCCACATCTCGGGACGGTACCGACAACAGCCGCGCTCGTCGACACCGAGTACTCGGCGCCGTTGGCCACCCTCATTGCGCACATGGACAAGGTCAGCGACAATTTCTTCGCCGAAATGCTGACCAAAGGACTTGGCGCGTCATTCGCTGGCCAGGGCAGCACAGCAGCCGGCGTGCGCGTCATCAGCGCAACCCTCCGCGCTTGCGGTCTCGCGCCAGCCTGGTTTCGCCTCTACGACGGCTCCGGCCTGAGCTACTGGGATCGCATCAACGCCAGCGGCATGGTCAAGCTGCTGCGTTACGCCGCGCGCCCCTACAGCGCCGCATTCCTGAACTCGCTCAGCGTCGCGGGCGTCGACGGTACGCTGCGCCTGCGCATGCGCGCCACGAAAGCACAAGACAACCTCAGCGCCAAGACCGGATCGCTGAACATCGCCTCCTGCCTGTCGGGCTACGTAACGAGCGCCAACAAGCACAGGCTGATCTTCTCGCTGCTCATGAACGGCGCGCCGGTCAACTACAGTGCTGCCATCCAGGCACAGAATGCGATCGGCGTCGTGCTGGCCGACGCGATCGTGCCGCGCTGAGCCGCGATCGGCGGCAACGCTCAGCGCTCAGACCGCGGCACCATTGATGCGGTTCATGGCCACTTCGAGTCCCTCGGCCACCCAGACCTCAACTGCGCTGGCGGCACGAGCGATGAGATCCTGCACGTCGGCCCGCGGCTCGGCAAACGGTTCGAGCACGTAGGCGGCGACCTGCTCCGGATCGCGACTGGCTGGGCGGCCGACGCCAACGCGCAGGCGGGCGTACTGGGCGCCGACCAAGCCAGTGATGCTCTTTAACCCATTGTGACCACCGTGGCCGCCACCGTCAGCAAAGCGCAGGCGGCCGAACGGCAGGTCGATGTGATCATGCACAACCAGAAGATGCGCCGGTTCAAGGTCTAGACCACGCAGGGCGGCGGCGACACTCTTGCCGGAGCGGTTCATGTAGGTGGTCGGCACTAATACAACGACCGCCCGCCCGGCGATGGTGCCGGCCGCGAAGCGGCCGTCAAAGCCGCGCCGGGCGGGCGCGAACGCGTGACGCTGGGCCAGCTCGGCGACGACAAGCTGGCCGGCATTATGCCGGGTGCGCTCGTACTCCGGTCCCGGGTTGCCAAGGCCAACGACAAGCAGCTCGGCCGGCCTCGCCACGACAGGTTGTCGCCGAAAGACCACCCGTCAGAGCCCTCGCGCCAGCACCCGTCGCCGCAGCCAGCTGGCGTTGCTACTCGGCGCTTTGTCCGGCCTCGCCCTTGCCGACCAGCTCCGGCTCGCCGGCGCCAGCCACGACACCTTCCTCGGCACCCTCTTCTTCGCCGGCCCGTTGTGCCACAACACTGCAGATGACTTCTTCGGCGTCCTCAAGCACTCTGACGCCGTCGGGCACGACGAGATCGCTGACACGGGCGACATCGCCCATCTCGAGAGCTTCAACATTAATGACCAGGTGCTCGGGAATGTCTGTCGGCAATCCTTCAACCGTAACCTCGTGGCCAATCACGTCGAGCATGCCGCCCATTTTGACGCCGTTCGGAACACCCTCAACATGGACCGTGACGGTCGTCTCGATCTTGTCGGTTAATTTGATCTCCTGCAGATCGATGTGCGTGATGTGGTGCTTGACCGGGTCGAGCTGCACATCTTTAACGATGGCCACGTGAGCGGTCTTGGTACCGTCGAAAACCACATTGAGTACGGCATGCAGGCCAGCATCAGTGGTCGTGGCGCCACGCAGGTCACGGTCGTCGACAGCGATCGCCGTCGCCGGCTTACCGGCGCCGTACAACACGCCGGGAATGAGGCCTTCTTTGCGTAGCCGCTTGCTGCTTCGCGTACCCTTGTCGTCACGATGGCGGACGACGAGCTTTACTCGTTCCATGAGATTCTCCTACTAGAAAAGAGAGTTTTCGCCGGCGAACAACTCACTCACCGACTCGTCTTCGAAAACGTTCTTGATGGTATTGGCGAGAATGTCGGCAACCGAGAGAATCTTGATCTTAGTGTCCTCGGGTGAAAGTTCAATCGGCAGGGTGTCGGTAACCACGACCTCCTTGACCGGCGACTCCTGAATGCGCTCGCGCGCCGGTCCGCTGAAGATACCGTGCGTCGCCGTCACGTACACCTCAGCAGCGCCGTTCTCGTACAACGTGTTGATGGCGCTGACGACACTGCCCGCGGTGTCGATCATGTCGTCGACAACAATCGCAATCTTGCCGTCAACGTTGCCGATAAAGTGCATGGTCTCGGCACGATTGTGCTCCGGGCGCATCTTGGTAAGAACAGCCAGATCGCCATGGACGTGATTGGCGAAGCGTTTGGCCAGCGTTACGCCACCGGCGTCGGCCGAGACGGCAACCAGAGGCGTCTTGCCGAAGTCTTTGAAACGGAAGTAGTCGGCCAGCATGGGCACCGCGGTCATGTGGTCGACGGGAGTCTCAAAAAATCCCTGA
>JBKQWK010000290.1:0-33368 GCA_052139595.1 Thermoleophilia bacterium
CCCGGGGTCTTATTGATCGCCGCCTGGTCACTGGCCGTCAAGGGCGTCGTCGTACTGCTGCTACTGGCAAAGCGGCTCGTTTCGACCGTAATCGTATCGGTGCCAAAAGCGTTGAAGCGGTTTTCGACTGAGCGGGTCGAGCCGCCGCCAATCGAGGTCAGGGCAACAACAGCGCCGAAGCCGATGACGATGCCGAGGATCGTAAGCACAGCCCGCAGGGGATTAGCGCGCAGGCTGGAGAAGGCCATGCGCAGCGACTCCCAGATGATGATCATTGGCCGGCTCCAGTACTGCTACTGCCCGTGCCACTACTGGAACGACGGAAGGACCCGCTGCCACTGCCGCCAAAGCCAGCACCGCCAAGGCCGCCAAGGCCGGACAGGCCACTGCCGGTGGTCGTCGTCGAGCTGCTCGTGGCAGCGTTTGTATAGGTGCCGGTCACCACCACTTCGCCAGACGCAAGCCCACTAGTAATCTGCGTCAGTGAGGAGGTCGTCATGCCGGTTGTCACCTGGCGATAGGCCGGTGCTCCATTAATCATGACCCGCACATACGATGAGCTTGTGCTGCCCGAGACGGCACTGGTCGGCACGAGGAGGACGTTGTTGCGCTGCGCCAGCGTAATGGTCAAGGTGCCGGTCATGCCGAGACGGGCCACCGCCGGCAGGTCCTGCGGCTGCAGGTTGACGTTGTAGTCGACCGAACTTGACGAGCCAGAGGCGGCCGACGAGCTGGACGAGGCCGGCTGGCTGTCAATGAACGTAATCGTCGCCGGGAACGAAGCGGCGCTCACCCCACTAATGGTCAGTTCAGCCTTCTCGCCGACCTTGAGACTGTCGATGTCAGCCTGACTGACCTGCGCCTGAGCCTCAAGCTGGCGAGGAAAAACGACGCTCGCCAGAGAGGTGTTACCGCTCAAGCGACTGCCGATGCCAACACTCCACGATTCCAGCACAGCACCCTTGGGTACCCAGACGAACTGGCTGATGTCGAGAATGCCGGTTTCGCTCAGCCCCCCGGCTGCCTGCCAGTCTTCAAGCGCCGTCTGCGTATCGGTGCCGAAAGTACCATCAATGCTGCCTGTGTAGTAACCCTTCGCCTTCAGGGCAGTCTGCAACGCTTCGACGTTCGCCTCGTCGGTGCCGGCGGTCAGGCTGGTCGAGAGATTCTCGTACAGAGGCGTGGAGCTGACGAAGGCGTACAGCGGACTGCCGGAAGCGGAAAGCAGCGGCTGCAGAGTACTCATACTTTCGCCAATGGTGGCATCGAGAGCGGTGACCACGCCGCTCGTGCTGGAGCCGCCGGTACTACTGGTCGTCGCGGTCGCTGTCGGTGTGGCAGCACTGGTGGGCGTACTGCTGCTGGTGGAGCTGCTGGTCGTGGAGCTGCTGCTAGCGCTGTTGGTGGTCAGATCGACGGAGCTAGCCGACGAGACCAACGTGAAGTCGGCTTGCACCGTCTGCGCGATCGTCCCGTTCGTTGCCGTCGCCGTCAGGTAGTGGACGGTCGCCGTCTTGCTGCGCCCGAACCAGAGCACAGCACCAACGGCCGCGGCGGCGACAATGATCACGACGAGCAGGGCGATGAGCCACCAGCGTCGCTTGCCTCTTCTCATCGGTTTACTCCTTCATCAGCATGTTGACGGACGGACCAGAGCAGCGCGTACCCGCGCTCAGCACCATTCACGTGCCGCTGGCGCCGCTCGTCGACTGGCCGCCGCTCTGGTGGAACATGCCTTGCCCGGAGCCGCTGCCGAAGCCGCCGCGAAAGCCGCCGCCGCGCTGGAACGTGCGCATGTAGATCAGGTTGTCGCCGACGGCCAGGCCAGAGACGATCTCGGACTCCGCCTGCGTCTGCTTGCCGACAACGACTTTGCGCGTTGAAGTCGAACCGTTGGTGAGCACCTCGACCGTGGCGGTACTGCCACTGCCTTTGATCGCCGCCGTAGGAATGATGATGACGTTCGTCGCCAGCACGCCGGCGTTGATGCGAGCGATGCCAACGTACTTCGCCGTCACGCCGGCCGGCAGTTTGGCGATCTTGATGGTGGCCGTCACCGAGCCATTGCTGTTGTGGGCAACACTGGTCACCGTGCCCTGGGCGGTTTTGCCACGAAAGGCGCTCGCACCACCCTGGCCGAAGAAGCCCTGGCCGCCGCCGGGCGGGGAAGCCTGGCTACTGCCCGTGCTCGGCGCCGCGCTCGAGCCGCCGCTGGACCCACTGCTGGAACCGTTGCCCGACGTACTGCTCTGACCACTGCTGGTGCCGGTCGGCAGGCGAAAACTGCTCGGATTAATGAACGACAGCGCTACGCTCTGGCCGCTGGCCACTTGGGCGGCACTCTGACCGCTTATCTGAGCGACTCCGGTCGCCACTCCGTTCGTGATCTTGAGCTTGACGCTGGCGGCAATGGTGTCGACGAGGTTGCCGCGCGTGACTTTAACCAAGACCTGGATCGGCGCACTCGAGGCCGTCGACTTCGAGGTTGAGCCGCTGGCTGCCGCTGCCTGGCTGGAGCCGCCGCAGGCAGCGATCAGCGTACCTGCCGCCGCCAGCAGAACGACGACAGCCAGCGCCGCCACCCCCTTCAGACGACGCGGGGACAGAAGTGAACTGGGGAGCCTCATGCAGATGCCTCCGTGGTGCCGTAGGGGTGCAGTTTGCCTTCGCTTAAGATCAACCGCCGGGTGGCGTGCTCGGCGACGTCTTCTTCGTGCGTGATCATGACGATCGTGCGACCCTGCGCATGCAGTTCATCGAGCAGCTTGAGCACCTCGTTGGTCGCCGCCAGATCGAGGTTGCCGGTCGGTTCGTCCACAAACAGCAGCTCTGGGTTGCCCACCAGTGCGCGGGCAATCGCCACCCGCTGCATCTGGCCGCCGGAGAGCTCACTCGGGTCATGCTCGGCGCGGTCCTCGAGGCCGACGGCCGCCAGCGCCGCGCGCGCCCGGCGCAGCCGCTCGGCGCGGCGCACGCCGCGATAGACGAGAGGGGTGGCGACGTTCTCCAGCGCCGTCGTGCGCGGCAGCAGGTTGTGCAGCTGAAAGACGAAGCCAAGCAGCTGGTTACGCATGTGCGCTCGGGCAGCGTCGTCGAGGTCGGAAACGTCGTGGCCGGCAAGCAGATAGACGCCGGCATCGGCACTGTCGAGCAGTCCGAGCACATGCAGCAGCGTCGACTTGCCGGCGCCCGAACGGCCGGTGCAGGCGACCCACTCACCGCGCCGCACCTGCAAGTCGAGGTTTTTCAGAACCGGTACGGCGAAACTGCCCTGACGATAAGTGCGTTCGATAGCGGTCGCTTCGAGGACGATGTCGCCAGCGACATCGCGCCCAGATTCATCCACAGATCTCCTCCCCTTCGCTCACATGGAGATGATAGTTAGCCGATCTAAAGGTCACCTGAGCGGAACCTGTGTAAATGCTGGGAACTTGTGTACAGGTGCTCCCCCTGAGGAGCAGGCGACCGGCCACCACCGGAATCGGGCATAGTCGCGATATCATGGGAAGACGGCAGGCGATCAGGAACAACACAACGGGAGTGCTAGCAACATCGCCGCAACAACCGACACGCAGGGGACCAACGCCAGTCGTTTGATGGCTGAGGCGATCACCATCGTCGACGCAGCCCGTCGGTACGGCGCCGAGCTTCGTCTGACCGGCGGCCTGGCAGTGCGTCACTACTGCACTGACCTTGAGTTCATGGACCGCGAATTCTCCGACATCGACTTCATCGGGCTCTCGCCGCAGAGTCGTGAGTTGCACCGCGCGTTCGTTGAGCTCGGCTACGAGGAGAACCGCTATGTCACTCAGGCGACGAGCGGCGATCAGCTGCAGTACGTGAAGCGCGAGCAGTTGCTCGAGTCACACGCCCACTTTCTCAAGCGCCCGCACCAGCTGCCCAGCGCTCACGTAACACCCGTCGTCGACCACATCGATGTGTTTCTCGACGTCATGAGAATGGACCATGACGTCGACGTCCGCGATCGCTTTGGCGTCGACGACTACGCGATTTCACCGGTCGACGTACTCGTTACCAAGCTGCAGATCGGCCGCATCAACGAGAAAGACGTGCACGACGTGATCGCTCTGCTGAAGGACGTGTCCCTGCACCAGACAGGCGCGGGCCCCTTCGTCGACGTTCCCTGCCTGGCCAAATTGTGCGCTCAGGACTGGGGCATCTTTTACGACATCACGACCAACATCACGATCGTACTCGGCAGACTCGACGACTACGTGCTTAACGACGAGGAGTACGACCGGGTCAAGAGCCGCTTGCTGATGATCGACGAGGCGATCGAAGAAGAGGGCAAGACGCTGCGCTGGCGACTACGCGCCCGTGTCGGCAAACGTTTGCCCTGGCGGCGCGAGATTGAAGAAAATGAGGGTTCGCCGATCATTGCCCCCGAATGGGACTGGCGGCGCGATCTGGGCTGACCAAGGCGCGTACCGGTAACAGCGGCCGTCATGCCGCCGCGACCGGTACGCGCAGACAATGGGAGGAAACTCGTGGACGACCGTCCGATTCTCACCACCGAATCCGGCGCACCGGTGCCGGCAAACCAGCATTCAGAGACTGCTGGGCCGGCCGGTCCCGTGCTTTTGCAGGACCAGCACCTGCTCGAAAAGCTGGCCCGCTTCAATCGCGAACGCATCCCCGAACGCATCGTGCATGCGCGCGGCTCCGGCGCCCACGGGTACTTCGAGGTCACGGCCGACGTGACCGCCTACACGCGGGCCCGCTTTCTCAGCCAGATCGGCAAACGTACCGCGGTCTTCGCGCGCTTCTCGACCGTCGCCGGCGGGCGCGGCGCCGCCGATGCGGCCCGCGACCCGCGCGGTTTCGCCCTCAAATTCTACACCGAGGACGGCAATTACGATCTCACCGGCAACGACACACCGATCTTCTTCATCCGCGACCCGCTCAAGTTTCCTGACTTCATCCATTCGCAGAAGCCAGACCCCTATACGAACCGCCAGGAGCCGGACAACGTCTGGGACTTCTTTTCGCTCTCGCCCGAGGCCACGCACATGTTCACCTGGCTCTTTGGTGACCGCGGCATCCCGGCAAGCTACCGCCACATGGACGGCTTCGGTTCGCACACGTTTCAGTGGGTCAACGCCGGCGGCGAACAGTTCTGGATCAAGTATCACTTCAAGACCAACCAGGGCATCCGCTGCCTGACCGCTGCCGAAGCGACGAAGCTGGCCGGCGAGAACCCCGACTCACATCAGCTCGATCTGCTGCAGGCCATCGACAGCGGTGAATATCCCTCGTGGACGCTCAAGGTGCAGATCATGCCGGCAGCGGAAGCAGCGACGTATCGTTTCAATCCCTTTGACGTCACCAAGGTCTGGCCGTACGTCGACTACCCCCCGCTCGAGGTTGGTCGCCTGGTCTTAAACCGTAACCCCGACAACTACTTTGCCGACGTCGAGCAGGCCGCCTTCGACCCCGGGCACTTCGTGCCCGGCATCGGCCCCTCGCCCGACAAAATGCTGCAGGGGCGCCTGTTCGCCTACGGCGACGCGCAACGCTATCGCCTGGGCGTCAACCATATGCAGCTGCCGATCAATCAGCCGCAGGGAGTCACCGTGGCCAACTACGGCCGCGACGGCTTCATGTGCGGCGGCACTAATCACGGCGCTGCCAAAAACTACGAGCCCAACAGCTTCGCCGGGCCGGCTCAGACCAACGAGCCCCTCTACGCGCCGCTGACCGTGTCAGGGCAGACCGGCAGTTACGAACAGGACAACCGCCAGGGCAACGATTTTGTGCAGGCGGGCGCCTTGTACCGGGTCATGGACGCGGCGGCCCAGGCGCGACTTGTCAGCAACATCGCCGCTAGCCTCGCCCAGGTGTCGCGCGACGACATCATCGCCCGCGCCATCGCCCACTTTGCGCAGGCCGACGCTGAGTACGGCGAGCGTGTCGCCGCGGCCGTAGCGGAGCTGCGCGCCTGAACGTCGGCCACAAGAACAGAGCCCACGCGCCTACGGAGCGCCTGCGGCCGTGTTTACTTGTCGTCACTAGCGGCCGCACGGCGGTTGTTGTGGCTGTGCGCTGAGTCCACCCGCGGAGTTGCCATCGCACTCCCCTGGCTCAGCTCGCTCTGCTCGCTCTCCCGACTCTGCTCGCTCTCTTGGCACTGCTGACTCTGCTCGCTCCGCTGGCTGTGCTCGGCAGCCGCTCGGCGAGCGGACCGGCGCTTCAGCCGGATCCAGAGCAGCACGACAGCAACCGCCGCGATCAGGCCGACGGCAGCGAGACCACCGAGCCCAAAGTCGTCCGCCAGCTCGTCGAGGTGGCGAACCGAATAGTAAGCGACGATCGTCACGGCTGTGGCCCAGAGGATACTGCCGACGCCGTTGAAGAGAACAAACCGCCGCCAGGGCATGCGTGCGACCCCGGCCGACAGGGCGGCCAGTCCACGAACCGGCGAGATCTGACGAGCCACAAGAACCGTGAGCCCGCCGTGGCGGACGAAATAGCCATCCAGGCGGGCGGTCGCTTGCCCATGCAGGTGCAGCAGCCGCCGGAGACGCGTGATCAGCGGCTGCCCGAACGTGCGCCCCAGAAGATAGGCAAGATTATCGCCGCTGATCGCCGCCGCGGCACCGACAATGATGACCCACGTAAGGTCCAGCCTGCCGCGCGAGGCCAGGTAGGCCCCCACCAGGAGGCTTAATTCGCCGGGCAGCGGAAAAGCGAAGCTCTCTCCCGCCACGAGCGCAAAGAGCACGAGGTAGCCGTGACGAACGAACTGATCGGCGAGATAGCCCAGCGAACCGTGGAGGGCGGCAATCAGAAGGAGTTGAGATCCTGGCATGCTACGTTCGTCTGCCCTCTTTTGGCGCGGCGCGAACCTGCGCCAGCGCCAGCGAGGCTAAACTACGTCAACGGCACTGGCACTGGCACTGGCACTGGCACCGACGATGAGCCCGACCAGCCACGCAGCACAAGCGGTCCCGGCGCCGTGGTCAAAACACTGTTACGAGCGTGCCGATCGGATCATAGCGAAAGACGACGGCGGCGGCGGCATACGGTAGCTCGACGCAGCCCAAGCTCTGAGGAAACCCGTACTGCGAGCGGAAGAAACCGTGCACGGCGTCACCGCCGTTAAAGTAGGCCACATCGGGTATGCCCGGGTCGCGGTAATGAGTGCCGTCAGCGTTTGTGCCGCTCATCGTCGTCGTGAGATAGCGGGCGTAAACGCAGAAGGTGCCCAGCTCGGTCGGCCGCGCGGCGATGCCCGTGTTGGCAAGGGTGCTATAGACGATCGCGCCGTTTTGCCACACCCGCAGAGTCTCCGGGTTCGCCGTTGAGACCTCGATGTAGTTGTAGGCGTGCTGGTTAACCTGATGGTCAGCGACCGCCGTCAGCAACGCGTTCCACACTTGTGGCCCGGCGATGCCATCGTCGGCAAGACCATGATCGGACTCGAAAGCCATGATGGCGCCTTTAACGAGCGTCGTCCGCACGCCCGGCTGCCACAACGCCGCCAAGGCTGACGGAATATGTGGGTAACGCCAGCGAAAAGTGCCTTGTGCCGGCAGCAGAGAAACGAGGTCGGAAGTTGCCGACGACCCCGAGCCGTTTGTGCCGAGCGTCGGCGCAGCCGACTCACTGGCGGCAGCCGACGGCTGACTCGAACTGGTAGGTACTGCCGCCTTGAACGTCAACGGCAAGTAGCGGAGTTCAGCCAGCAGTTGTTGCAGCCGCAGGACCGATGGTCCTGCCGTGGCGAACGAAAACGTGTAGGCGACCGCCATTGTGCCGCCGGTTGCAGAACGCACGCCGTCGGGACCAGCGGGAATCGTCAGCTGCACCGTCGTCAGCACGGGCAGGTGCCCGCTTGGGTAAAACACCAGCGTCGACGGGTCCGAAGCAACCCACGTGCCCGCCACTGACGGCACGAGTTGCGGCGTCGGCGACCCTGCCGCCAACGGCGCCGAAAAGCGAATCTTAATGCGCGTGCCAAAAGAGACGTTGGTTGCCTGGGCATGGGGCCAGACGGCGATAACGCGCAGCGCCACCGGTGCCACCGATGACGCTGAAGGTTGCGGCTGAGCCGAAGGAGACGACGATGCCGGGTCAGCCGCCTGCACGGTCGCCGTGCCGCAGGCAGCCAGGAGGGCGCTCGAGAGCAGCCCGGCCAGCAGCAAGGTCGAACTCACGACGACCCTCTTCGTGTTGACCTTTCTGCGTGAACGCATGGCAGAGAGCGCCGCCAATTGAAACTCGCGCCAGACTGGACGACACAAGCTACGCCCAACCAAAGTGGCCGCCGCGGGCGGCACTCTCCGCTTGCTGCTTCGCACTCCTCGTCCGCAACTCGACAAGCCTGGCCACCTCTACCTGCCTGCTAGTCAACATTCTCCGTTGGTGCCCGAACCTGCACCCAGTCCAAACGTACACGCCACTCTGCGGGACAGGCCTGTCAAACGGGTGTATGAGTGGCTTAAAGATTCTTCAGCTGTGTCGCCGCCGCTTTGCCACTAGCCGAGGTAGAGTCAATCTTGATTGCCTGCTGATAGAGCTGCTTGGCCTGGGCAATCTCGGAGTTCGCCTGCGCTGTTTTGCCGGCCTGTTTGTCCATCTGCCCGGCCATGTTGACGAAATTACCCTTGTCAAGCAACGCCGCCTGATCTTTCGGCGACTTCTTCAACACCAGATCGATCTGTGTAATGGCGCCTTGAATGTTGCCGGCGTAGAAGAGCGAGTTGGCCAGGTCGGTACCCACGCCCGGGTCACCCGGCTGCTTGTTCCAGGCGGCTTGCAGGACCTTGGCAGCAGCGGCAAACCACGGCGCCGCCGCAGTGAAGTTACCGCTGCTGACGTAGGGCGCGCCCTGCTGGTAGTAGCCGCTGGCGCGCGTCACGAGATCGCTGTAGGTGCCGCTGAGATCGGGGTTCGCCGGCGCCGATGCCGATGCCGTGGCCGTGGGCGTACCGGCACTTGAGGAACCGTGATCGTAAATGACGAAGACGGCGGCGACAACGGCAACCAGAACAACGGCGGCACTGATCCAGATCAGTCTCGCCGAAGGCGACCGGCGCGGTCGCGGTGAGACCTGACGCGTATCTTCGCCCGGCGTCTGAGCTTGGCGGGCATCTTCGCTGCGCGGCGAGGCATGGCCAGCTTCTTCGCCAATCTCCGCCGCGCCAGAGCGATGAGCCCGCACTGCCGCCAAGTTGGTGCCGCACTCCGGACAGAACTTTGCGTCGCCGGCATTGAACCCGCATTCGGGGCAGAACATAAGCCTTTCTCCTCGTCGATCTGGTGCCGCAAGTCCCGGCTCGGGCAGCTTGCAGCTCGTGCCTGAAGGCTCCCACCGCTAATTGTACTGCAAGGTGGCGCCGCGCGTTGATGCCACGGCGCGGCAACGCGTCACGGCGGCCCGCAGTAGCGGCCTACTTGCTCACTGATGCTCAGTGATGGAAGCTCGCCGAGCCCGCCGACCTGATGGGTTTGACCTGCGCGCTCAGGCGCGGCAGCGCCCGGCGAAGGTCGGCCAGCAGCAGGTCAGCGAGATCGTGCGTGAAGCCGTGCCGCACGACGATGCGCAGCACGGCCAGATCTTCGCGGTCCTTGGGAAACGTGTACGCCGGCACCAGCCAGCCCCGCTCGCGCAGGGCAGCGGCCACGTCAAAAACAGAGTAGTTGCTCACGGGCTGACGGAGTCTGAAGGCGAACACCGGCAGTTCGTCGCCCTGGCTGAGCAGCGCGAACGGTCCCAGCTCGGCGATGCCGGCAGAGAGATAGGTGGCCACATCACGAGCATAGCCCTGCACTTTGCAGAAGCCGGCGAAGCCCAGGCGCACGAACGTGTAATACTGAGCCACCACCTGGGCGCCGGGACGCGAGAAGTTGAGGGCAAACGTCGGCATTTCGTCACCCAGATAGTTGACCCAGAAGATGAGATCCTCGGGCAAGGCCGCAGCATCGCGCCAGACGATCCAGCCGACGCCCGGGTAGACAAGGCCGTACTTGTGGCCCGACGTGTTGATCGATTGCACGCGCGGCAGACGAAAGTCCCACACCAGGTCAGGATCGAGGAAGGGAGCGATCATGCCCCCGGAGGCGCCGTCGACGTGCACGGGAATGTCGAGGCCGCTCGCCTGCTGGAGTTCATCCAGGGCAGCACAGATTTCGGCCACCGGCTCGTAACTGCCGTCCAGAGTTGAGCCAAGCACAGCAACCACGGCGATCGTGTTTTCATCGCAACGAGCCACAGCCTCGGCCGCCGAGAGGTGGTAACACTCGCCGGCCAGCGGCACCAGGCGCGGCTCCACGTCCCAGTAGGCGGCGAACTTCTCCCAGCAGACTTGCACGTTGGCGCCCATGACGATGTTGGGCCGATCACTGGGCTTGCCTTGCGCCTGGCGCCGCTTCTGCCAGCGACGCTTCAAGGCCAGCCCACCGAGCATTGCCGCCTCGCTCGAGCCGGTGGTGGAGCAGCCGGTCACCTGGGCCAGGTCTGGCGCTCGCCAGAGGGCCGCCAGCATATTCACACAGCGCTGCTCAAGCGCTGCCGTCTGGGGGTACTCATCCTTGTCGATCATGTTCTTGTCGAGTGTTTCGGCCATCAGACGCTGAGCTTGCGGCTCCATCCACGTGGTTACAAACGTGGCCAGATTGAGACGCGCATTGCCGTCGAGCATGAGTTCGTCGTGGACGAACTGGTAGGCGGCTGCGGCAGAAATCTCACTCTCAGGTAGACGGTTACGCGGCAGACTGCCAACCCCTTGCCCGAGCACGGGATCGAGAATCAGGTCGCGCTCTGGCTGTGATGGTCCACGCGGATGCTTAAGAGCCATTGCCAAGTGCCTCCCTTGTTGCCTGCAGCCTGCCGTCCAGCCCGCGGTGCTTTGCCTGGAGTATCTCACATGAGATGGTTGCTGGAGCCGCCGTCAGATGGGCAGACCCGGACGGCATCGGCGTCGACCTCTTTGTGCCCGGGCTCGCGCTTGGCGACGACGTGCGCGATACTTGCAGTCACGTGACCGGCCTCTCACCGACAGAGGATCGCGCCGCCAGTGAAGGAGATCATGACCGCACATTCACGCCCGCAAGCCAGAGCGATCATCGTCGTTGTGCTGGTGGCAGTTGCGGCGGCACTCTCGCTGGCAGTTCCCGCACACGCCGCTGCCGGCGGCGTGCAAATCCGCATCGCCAAGGCCCTCACAAATCAGTACATCTCTCCCCGCACGACCTCCATCGAAGTGTGGGATCAAACCGCGAATCGCGTTGTCTACAGCCTCAATGCGACGAGTCCACGCGTCCCCGCCTCCAACCTCAAGCTCACGACGGCGGCGACGGCGCTGACCCTGTGGGGCGCCGGTCACCGCTTCAAGACGGAACTGTTTACCTCTGCGCTACCGCTAAAGTGGCCGGCCGGCATCGGCCAGATCAACGGCAACATCTATCTCAAGGGCTTCGGCGACCCCAGTCTCTCGACCATCACCTACCAGCACCAGGTGCTCGACATGAAGACGTCGTCGCTCGAGTCATTTGTCACCAGCCTGAAGAAGTTGGGAGTCACTTGCATCACCGGTTCCGTGGTCGCCGACGACAGCTACTTTGACCGTCTCCGCAGTTGCCCGGGCTGGCAGCCCGACTTCGTTGAGGATCAGATTGGCTCGCTCTCGGCTCTCACTTTGAACGAGGGCGGCGGCGACACGCCGGTGATGAGTTCGCCTCTGTATGCGGCCGCCGAGCTCACGACGATGATCGAGCAGGCCGGTATCCCCGTCGACGGAACACCGTACATCGGTACAGTCCCTGCCGGCAGCGTACTCGTCCACACGGATTTGTCAGCTCCCCTGGCGACTCTCCTTCGCCACATGGACCAGCGGAGCGACAACTTCTTTGCCGAGATGTTTGCCAAGGGACTGGGCGCTTCCTTTGGCGGTGCTGGGACCACGGCTGCCGGCGTCGGCGTTATTCGCGGCTTCCTCGCCGACTGTGGCATCGCCGGCACCAACGTCCGCCTCTATGACGGATCCGGCTTGAGCTACTGGGATCGCCTCTCGGCCGCTGGCCTGATCCAGCTGCTACGCGTCATGGCGGCCGGGCCGGACGCGCAACCCTACGCCGCCTCGTTGAGTATCGCCGGCAAAGACGGCACGCTCATCGAGCGCATGCGTCATACCGCTGCTCAGAACAACTTGATCGGCAAAACCGGGACGCTGGACGTGGCCTCGTGTTTATCGGGCTACGTCACCAGCGCCAATCACCATCACCTCGTGTTTTCGCTGCTCATGAACGGCGCACCGGTGGCGGAGGACAACGCCGTCACCGCCCAGAATGCCATCGGCGTCGCTCTGGCGACGGCCTCGCTACCTGGCGGCTGATCGGTCGCTCTCGCTCACCGGCGGATGATCGGTCGCTCATCTCGCCTGGCGATCATCCGCGACGGCCAAAGCGCGGCAGCCGAGGCGGCAGCGCCAGTGGCTCGGCCACCTGCTCGCCCACCGACAGAGGTGCCACGATCGCTTCGGCGATCGTCGACCCAACCACGAGCGCCATTGCAATCAGCAGCGTTGTCACGACGACGTTAATGCCGCTGGCACCTCCATTGCTGACCAGACTGAAAACACCGCGGAAGCCCAGCGCTCCCGGCACCAGCACCGTCAGACCGGGCACCGTAATCGTCGCCTTGGCATGGTGCAAATAGCGAGAGTAGGCGTTGCCGGCCAGGCCAACGGCCAGACTGGCAACGCCGACTCCGAACGTTGCCCCCAGCGCCCAGACGCCGACGCGACTGGCCACCGTCGCCACAACGACGGCGGCAAAGACCCAGCCGAGGTCGCGGCGGCGAGCATTCTCGGAAACCGAGAATGCCAGGGCCGCGCCGATGACGGCCAGAACCAGCATCGCCGACGTGGCGCCATGCGCCCCCCCGAGGACAGGCAGCTCGTGAAGCCGGCTGAAGGCCGTCCAGACGACCGCCACACCGACGCTCAAGTTGACGAGCGTCATAACCGCCCCAGCCAGCCGTGCGGTGCCCGAGATGACATCACCGGCGGCGAGTTCGGCAACCCCCTGCGTAATACGCAAGCCGGGCAGCAGCTGCACAATGGCGGCCAGAACGACCGTCGGTGCGTCAAAGCGATGCAGCACGTGAGCGAGAAGCAGCGCCAGGAAAGCGGCGATCGCCGCTGAAGCGAGTTCGAGCAGGCCCTGCAGACGGCTGCTGCGCGCGGCGAGGCCGTAAAAGAGAGCCACCGCCAGCCCGATCGTCATCGCCACGGCCGCTTCACGGGCGCCGCTCCCGAGTAAAAGAGCGATCGCCCCGGGTCCCAGCGCGCCGGCGGCCAGGCGAAGCACGAGAGAGAAACGCGGTGGATGGACCATCAGTGCCTCGATGGCACGGATGCCTGCCTCGGGGCTGATGCGGCCTTTGCCAACATCGACGGCAATACTCTGCAGCAAGCCCTGAGTCTCGAGGTCGATGCGCCCGCCGCGAATCGGGATGAAGGTGATGCGCTCCCTGTCCTGCTCCTCGATGTAGCTGAATTGCACCATCGTCGGCAAGACGAAAAACTGTGCCGCCAGCCCGAGCCCGGCACTACAATCGGCGAGATGCTCTGTCAGCTCGCCGGCTGTCTGGCCGAGCGGGGCGAGCGCTGACGCCAGGGTTTTCAGAAATTCAACGCGAGGCTCTTCTGCCATCGGCGTTCACTCCGCCTCTTCTTTCACTTGGATTGAGAGTACAGCATCACGAGGATACAGTACTCAGACACGCTGCGACCGCACCAAGACCAAAATGGTCGCGTTCACGGACGGTCAAAAGAAACACCAGACACTGAGGTACCCGCAGATGCAACAAGCGTTATGGCCAAAGGCTCCTTAAGCCCCTGGGTGCGCCTCGCCGCTGTCGCCATCTATGCGCTGGCGATGGCCGTCGTTGAGGCGATGGTGGTCTACTACCTGCGCGCCCTGTTCGCCTTACAGCACGGCAGCGGGTTCCCGAAGCAGTTCAACTTTCCGCGCGCCCTCCTCGGACATGAACAGGCACGCGAAGTGGCGACCATCGTCATGCTTATCGCTGTCGGCTACCTGGCGGGCCGCGACTGGTGGCTGAGATTCGCCTACTTTCTGTTCGCGTTCGGGGTCTGGGATATTGGCTACTACGCGGCTCTGAAGATCATGCTGGACTGGCCGACGTCGCTGGCGACGCGCGATCTACTCTTTCTGACACCCTCCCCGTGGTGGGGCCCAGTGTGGGAGCCCGTTCTCGCTTCGATCGCGTTCATTGTGTTTGGCGTGCTCGTCGTGAAGACGCGACAACGCTGACGCCGTCACGAAGGTGTCAGCGCAGCTCACCGGTACGCAATGGTCGCCAAGACAGACCTGAGGTCGACGGCACCAGGCAGATTCACAGCCGGCATTAAGCAATATGCGTTTTTGATTGTCGTCAGGTTAATTTCCGAGCCCGTGAGACGGATCGCTGCCGGCGGTCACGTTTCGCCTGTTATTCTTTTCGCATGATCGCCCACCGACGTCATCAGCGCCTGCCGCGAGTCCGCTACCGACACGCCGTCGCCTTGCTCGTCATCGCCGGCATGTTGACAGCGGTGGCCATCCTCGTGGGCTTGTCCGATGGCCACGATGGCAGCCACGTGGCCGAAGCACTACGAATGCCGGCCGCGCCAGCAGCCACGTTCACACCCGTGCACCAGCCCGTCGCCGCCAAGCCCACGGTCCCCCCGCCGACGCTCACCGAGCGAGCCGCCGCAGCCACCCTGGCCGCTGAGCGCCGCTGGCGCCAGCCGATCAGCGGCCCCCGCAACCTGGCCGTGCCGATCCTCATCTTTCACCTCGTGCAGCCGAAGCGGAAGCGCTACTTTGGCAGCATGCGGTACGACTCGGTCACGCCAGGCCTGTTTGCCCGCGAGGTCAGGTTTTTGTCCAGCCGTGGCTTCACCGCCGTGACCCTGCAGCAGGTCTACGACTTCTGGCACGGCCGCGGCAGACTGCCGCGCCGGCCGGTTGTCTTCACCTTCGATGACGGCGCGCTCAGCGTCTTCACTCAAGCGGCACCGATCCTGCATCGCTATGGCTGGCCCGGCGTGGCCAACATCATCACCGCCGACATCGGTCACCGTGGACGGCTCACGGGAGCGATGATCCGCACGCTCATCGCCCGGGGCTGGGAGATCGACTCACACACCGTGCATCACCTCGACCTGGCCTGCCTGAGCGGTCACCGTCTGTGGTATGAACTCGCGGCCTCGCGCCGTCGCCTGCACGACCTGTTCGGTGTGCCGGCAAACTTCATCGCCTATCCGCATGGCGGCTTTACCGCCGCCTCGCTACGGGCCGTGCGCGCGGCCGGCTACCTCGGCGGGACCACCGTCTCGCTCGGCCTCGGTCAGGCCGACGAGATGTTCACCCTGGCGCGCATCAACCTCAACAATCCCGGCGCTGCCGCTTTGCTCTCGGTTGCCTCTGGGCAGAGTTCCGGGCCGGGGTCGTGATGGTGATGAGCGCCGCAGCGGCAGGGACAGGTCCGTCACCGACGGGCTGGCAGAGCCTCGGCCAGCGAAAGGCTGTGCACCATGGCCACACCTGAAGCTGACTCCGAGCTGGCCCGTTCTGATCGCCGCTCCGCCTGGCAGGCGGCGACAGCGGCCGTGGCCAGCCGTCTGCTCGCTGCTTTCGCGGCCTTTGCCGCTACCTACTGGCTGGCCAGCCGGCTGGGGCCGGCTCTGCGGCCGGGCCACCGGCGGCTCACTTTCGCCGCAGAGCCGCTGAACTTCATCCTTGGTGCCTGGAAACACTGGGACGGAGACTGGTTTATCCTCATCGCTCAGTACGGTTACGATCCCATCCGGGCGGCGTTCTTTCCTCTCTATCCCGACCTCATGCACGTCCTCGCTGTGCCGATCGGCAACTATCCTCTGGCCGGTATCCTCATCTCTCTCGTTTGTTACGGCGCTGCCATGGTCGTGCTCTATCGCCTCGTCAAGGCCGATCTTGGTAGTCGCGTCGCTCTCTGGTCGGTGCTGCTGCTCTCGTTTGCGCCGACGGCCTTCTACTTCCAAGCTGTCTACAGCGAGTCGCTCTTCTTGCTGCTCACGGTGCTCAGCTTCGCTGCCGGCCGGCAAGGGCGCTGGCTGCTTGCCGGACTCGCCGGTCTGCTTGCCGCCCTGACTCGCAGCGCCGGCCTGCTCTTGGCACTGCCACTCGCCTGGATGTGGCTCGAACAGCGCCGCGGCCGGCCAATCGTTCTGCCGGGCAGCACGGCTAGCGCTGCCGTGCCGAGTGCAAAACCAAGCCATGTACTCAGCCTCGGCTGGCTGCTCTTGGTGCCGGCCGGCCTGCTCATTTACATGGCCTACACCTGGTACCGCTTTCACAACGCTCTGCTCTTCATGAGCGCCGAGAAACACTGGCACCGCCGATTGGCCTTGCCGACCACGACCGTGATCAACGGCACGCACACCGTGATACAGAGCCTGCGCACGATTGCCGCCCACCCGGCAACGTTCTTTACGCTCACGCGTCTGCCGTTTCGCGACCAGTGGATCACCGTCAGTAACCTGACCGCCTTCATCGCTCTGCTCATCGGCTTGGCCCTGCTGGCCCTCTGCTGGCGCAAGCTGCCCAGCGTCTACACCCTGTTTGCCGCCGTCTCCCTGGGGCTGCCGCTCTGTTACCCGACGCCGGGCACGCCGTTACTCAGCCTGCCTCGTTTCGTGCTCGTCGACTTTCCCCTCTTCATCGCCCTCGCAGCCGTCGTTGCCGAGCACCGCAAGACACGCTGGCTGCTGCTCGTTTTAATGACAGCCGCCATGCTGCTGTTTACGGCCTGGTTTGCCAACGACATGTGGGTGGCGTAACGACGCTTGGCGGCGGCGGCGCTTCGCGGCCGGCCGGCGGCGGCCTGCGGGAGTCGCTGCGGCGGCCGGCCGGTCCGGCTACTTGGCGGGCAGTGAGTTCGCGATCGCCTGCATGACCACCGCCGATGAACAGCCAAACGACGTCAGCTCGCCGTTGCCCGTCGGTGTGAACCAGTTCGGCCCCATGAGGCCGCGGCTGTTGCGCTGCACCCAGGCCGCAGCCGCGTTTTGCCGAAACCAGGAGTCATACGACGCCAGGTGGTTCTGGCTCACAAACCACCCCGCCCAGCGAGCGAAGATGCCCTTGAATCCACCCCGATTGCCAATCGGACTACTCTCGCCGACGCCCTGCAGGATACCGTTCCTGGTGAGGCTGGCCTTCGTGTAGCGCAAGGCCGCCAAGGCATCATCGTAGTAGCCCGCCTTGCCAGTCGCCTGATAGAGAAGAGCAGCAGCACCGATGAACGTGCCCTGGTTGTAGGTGTACCTGGTGCGAGTCACCAGCAGGCCGGAGCCCTTGCCCTGGCTGCCACCGCCGCTAGCGTAGGTGACACCGTCAAAGACGGCGCCGGTGTGAGCATCAAACAAGTGACGTCGCTGCCATGCGTACAGGCTGACTGCCTGCACAAGATAAGCGCGCTCGTGAAGGGCTTGATAGAGCAGACAGGCAGCGATGATCGCCGGGGCCGTCGTTGTCGTATTCTTGCCCGACTTGTCCGTCGTCCACCAGAGCCCGCCGCCGAACACGCTGTCCCGGGAGCGCGCATACACGCGGTCAAAGTTCACTTTGGCCGCGTTCCTGTAGCTAACGTTGCCGGTGATACCATAGGCGCGCAGGGACGCAATGATCATCCACATGATGTCGTCGTTGTACGTGCGGCCGGCGGTCCAGTTGCCACCGAACTCGTGCAGAAAACCGGTCATCAAGGTGGCCACCATCTGCTTGTCGGCGGGGTCACCAGTACTCTGATAGACGTCTTCGACCATCTCGATCATCTCTGCTTCTGTCCAGAAGACAGCGAGGCCGCCGGCAGTGCTCCGCTTGAAGAAGCCGCGGTCGCCTCTCTGAACGTAAAAGGCGGTCGTGAAGGCAGCAAGTGCAGCCTGGACGCGAGCTGACCCGCTGCTGCCGACCGATGGTGCACTCGACACTGGCTGCGGCGGCAGAGACGGCGTCGAGTGAGACGGCGTCGGCAGCGGAGTTTTGCCACCACAGCCAGACAGCAGCAGAGCAAAAACCGCCAGGCTGAGCAGAACGGCAGCGACCACTCGGCTTCGTAACTTCATGCCTGGCGACACGGCACTACCTCTCCGTTCTCTTTCTCTGTGGTACTGTGCACGGCGGGCGGCATGCGCTGCCAACGGGGATTGTACACACGCGAAGCCGCTCCCGCCCACAGTGCCATCCGCCGACACGGCACGCACACGGCCCAAGAAGGAGAAGCCCCAGACATGGCCGAGATCATCGCCTACAGCACGGCCATCGTGCTCGCCGACTGACAGTGGTCGCGTGGTCACTCTAGTTCGATCGCGGCAGCAGGCTCGGGGACGACGTGGGTGGACGTCACCATGAGCGACAAGACAGTCGCGACCATGTGGATCAGGGACGGCGTCCTGGTCGAGCGCATGCATGTCAACGCCGTCGCTTTCGCTTTCGCCGTCCTCGCTTTCTCCCGCCGGGACGCAACAGAGGGCGCACCAGTTCACTCCGACATTGCGTCGGCAGACCCTTCGCTGGAGCAGCTCATTACCTTCGCCTTCGCGCACTCAGGTGCGTCATGCGCGGCGAAGCTGCAGACCCTCAATCTTGAGCTGGAGAACGCTGTCGAGGACGTCGCCGTGGCCGCACGCTACTACGATGAGCTGGCTACGGCGGCGGCCCAGGGCTGCCGACCGTTCGCTCACGCCGCATCCCTGCTGGCCACCCTGGAGGCTGCCGGCATCCCGACCTTCATCACCAGCGCCGTCGACCAGCAGATCATGGACGCCTGGGCGCGCAGCTCCGACGGCCAGCCTCTGTGTGCCCACGTGACGGAAGTCCTAGCGCAGCGCCCGGGCTTCAGCAAAGGCGGCGATCACTTCAACCATGTGCGCTCGCGCTACGGTATCGAGCGCATCGTCCTCATCGCCGACGCCGTGGCCGAGATCGAGATGGGCCGGCGCTGGGGGCAAGAATACGGCGTCGTGCCGATCGGCTTCGCCAACGTCATCGACGCCGCCAAGATCAACGAAGGAGTACGGCTCGTCAGCAAAGCGCAGGAGCTGATCGGTCGGCGCGCGGCGGTGGCGGCGATTTCGCCGCCGCGCGGCGTTGACCACGAGAAGCTCGTTCTGCCTGATGCCGAGACGCTGAGCGTGCTTCTCAAGAACGCCGGCGCCGCCTACGTTGTCTCAGGGCCGGCCCAGTCGCTCATGCAAACGTTGCAGATGCACTTCGTCAGTGCGGGCATTCTCCCGTCGCCGACCGCCGCGCCAGCGTCACGCGAGTAACCGGCGGTGCAGTCGCAGTGCGGTCACACGATCGCAGTACGGTCACGCGGTCACGGCGACAGACCAGCGAACCAGTCCCGGCGACGCCGAGAGGCTAGACCAGAGTCGCCGGTGTCGTCGCCGCCTGTTCATCGCCGATGGGCAGAATCGGCCAGCCTTCGTCGACGACCGGCTCGGCGAGAATCAGCATCGTTTCGAGCTTCGTGACGCCGGGGATCAAGGCGAGGTCGACGCGGATTAGCTGGGCGAGATGTTCCAGATCGCGCAAGGCGAGCATCACGATCATGTCGAACTCGCCGGTAACGTGATAACAGGCACGCACCCCGGAAAGCCCTTTGACACCGGTTTCGAAGGCGGCAATCGCACTTTGGCTGTGCTCGCGCAGTTGAGCGATCACGAGCGCATGCAGACCGATGCCCAGCGCCGCGGGATCGATGATGGCGCGATAACCACGGATGGCGCCGCTACGCTCCAGACGACGCACCCGGCCCAGCATGGCCGAAGGCGACAGGCCAAGAGAGCGTGCCAGAGCAAGGTTCGACTGCCGGCCCTCGCGCTGCAGGGCAATGAGGATATCGCGGTCGAGAGCATCCATGTGCGCCTTCTTATCTAGCAGGCCGAGCATACAACGGGCTGAGCCTACAAGCGCACATCTCCTCCGTCAAGAGGCGCTGCGCCGCACGAGATTCTGCCGCTGGCGATCATGAGGATCGGCCCAAGCGGCGGCCGCGGCCTCGACTCTGCGCAACTCACGGCCGCGGCCTGACCCCGGCGGCTCGCACCCGCGGCTGACTCGTACGGCTTACGCCCGCGGCTGACCCGTGAACCAGCCGGCGCGCTCCATGGCCTGCACGGCGACTTTCTGACTGCGGCTATCGCCGCGAGCCACAGAGACGGAGACCCCATCACCGACGGCGTCAACGATGCGAGCCACATCCTGGTGCGTGTTGCCGGGGCAGAGCAGAATCGAATCGACGCCTTCGTCGGTGACCAGGCGCTGGCAGACCTGAACCGCTTGATCGGTGTTTCTGACGAGCACGCTGAAGAGTTTGTAGTAGGCGGTTTCGAGCACGGTCACGTGCTTTTCGGGGTCGGCGTCGGGGACGTGAGCGATGAACGCGGCGGTAAACGTCATGACGGTCCTCCTGTGGTCAAAATGATCCCTGGCGTGCCTCTAGCACCTCGGCCAGAAAACTGTTGTGCAGCGAGCTGCCCGGGTCATCGGCCCAGCGGCAGAGTGCCGCGAACATGGGCTTGGTGACGGTAAAAGCCAGCAGGCCGGGAGCGAGATTCTTGCGCATGGCCTGGTCGGTGGCGCCAATGACGGCCTGGGTAGCCTCAAGATCGGGAAACGCTGCCGCCAGCTGGCTGCAGCCGGAACCGAAGGGGGCAATGACCGGCGGCACATCGTCAGGTCGGCTGTAATAGGAAGCACCGGTGGCCAGTACCGAAAGCTGATCGGCGTTGACGTAGAAAGTGATGGTGCGCAGAAAATCGTACTGATCAGCGCGCAACGGTCCGATCAGGACGTGCTCGTACTGAGGCTCATAGCCACTGCTTGCGTCCAGCCATAATTCCATGAGTTCGTGCGACGCCCGCAAGCCCTCTTCGTCGGCCAGAAACCTGACCATCTCCTCGCGCGACCGACCAGGCACCTGGTTGCCGAGCACTTGAGCGGCGCCACAACCGTGCCGGTCTTTGGTCACATGGAGCGTCTTGCCTTCGCGCCAGCGCGGGTACGAGGCAAAGATGCACTCGCGAGGGCCCGCCGGTTCAACCAGCGGTGCGAAAGCCGCCGGGTCAGGCGCGTCATAGAAACCAATCAGCGGCTCGGTAATCATCAATGTCTCGAGAATAGTGGTGGGATCAGACTGCATCGTTACCTCCTTCATTCATTGCTGACGCGAACGTAGCACGGCGTGGCGTTTGTCGACTCCGTTGTCACGCCGATTCCGCCCTGAGGGCAGCAAGGACGTCGGCTGTCGCGACGACCCGGCCAATGCGCGGGAAGATGCGCGTCAAGGCGAAGGTGTGATCGTCTGCACTGCGAGCACTCATGGCGTCTTCGGCGAACACCAGGTCGTAGCCACGCTCGTAGGCATCTCTGGCCGTAGATTCGACGCCGTAATTCGTCGAAATGCCGCCCAGAACAATCGTCGTAACGCCACGGCGACGCAACTGCAGATCGAGATCAGTGCCATAGAACGCCCCCCACTGCCGCTTCGTGACGACGATGTCTCGCTGCTGGGGACCCACGGCGGCAACAATCTCGGCAAAATCCGCCGGCCGGCCCTGCCACTGCGCTGGCTCGTCGACCTGGCCGTGCAAACGGTCGCCGCCATCGGCACTGGTTGCAACGTGCACGAGAATGACCGGGGCGGCGACGGCGCGAAACGCAGCGCCGAGCGCCGCCGCAACGGCAATCACTTCGTCGGTCGTGTGTGGTTCAGCCGGCATGGCGGTAATGCCGCGCTGCAGATCGATGAGCACCAGCGCCGTAGTTTTGGGATCGAGATACGTGATTGGCATAGCAGACTCCCTTACAGTCGTCGTCTTCGCCCGGGTCGCTTCCAGTTTCTTTCGCTGCACCTGGACAATAGTTTACCATGCTAATTACCGTTGTGAACCATTCGTTGCTCGGCGGTGGCTATCGCCGTCGGCGAGCGGCGCCGGCCGTCGTCTCGCCCTGTCGCATTGCGTCACCCTTTCGCGTCGCTCTTGGTCCGGCGAAGGTCTTTCGTCCTCGCCGGTGTGCTAGTGTTCGTCACATCGTACGGCGGACAACACCTCTGCAGACGAACCGCCGGCTGAACTGGTGAAAGCCCGGACTGGGCCGCAGGGGAGACTGCCAACGACCAACGTCAGCGCCAGGCACTCGTCATCGCATCGCCGTTCCGCCGCCGGCTCACAGCTGCGACAGGCCAAACAGCAGACGGGCCACGCCACCGCTCCCCCAGCGCCATCGGTCGGCAGCCCCGCCGAGCACGGCAGGCCGCTGACCGCGGTGACGGTGACCATCATCACCTCGGCTTCGGTGTTCGCCGGCATTCGCGCCGGTTTGCGCAGTTACGGCCCCTTCGAGCTCGTCGCTTTTCGTTTTATCCTCGCCTCGCTCCTGTTGCTCGCTCTGGCGCGACCGCTACGCGTGCGCCTGCCGCGCCACCGCGACCTGCCGGTCGTCTTCGCCCTCGGGTTCTGCGGCATCAGCGTCTATCAGGTAGCGCTGGCAATCGGCGAACAGCGCGTCTCGGCCGATGTCGCCAGCATGGTTGTCGCCAGCGAGACGATCATGGTCGCGGTGCTGGCGACGATCTTTCTCGGCGAGCGTCTGTCGCGCTGGGGCTGGCTGGGGGCGCTGATCGGCTTCGGCGGCGTCGCCATCATCTCGCTCGACCAGGGCGGCGGCTTTAAAGTCGACCTGCAGGTGCTGTGGCCGCTGCTCGCCGCCCTCGGCACGAGCGTGTACTTCGTCTTTGAGAAACCTCTTCTGCGCCAGTACACAGCCCTTGAGATGACAACCTGGTGCATCTGGAGCGGCACGATCTTCGTGCTGCCGTTCGCCGCGTCACTGCCGGCGCAAATCGTCCGGGCGACGTGGACCGCCACCGCCTCCGTCGTTTATTTGGCAGTGATCCCCGGCGTCGTTGCCTACCTCGCCTGGACGCACGCGATTGCACACGCGCCGGCGTCCCTCGTCGTCAACGCGCTCTGCCTTGTCCCCCCGACGGCAGTGATGATCGCCTACTTCTGGCTCGGCGAGCGACCCTCCTGGCTCACGCTCCTGGGCGGCGCCGTGACCATTACCGGCGTGGCCATGGTCGGCTTACGAGGCAAGCCGACCGCGACCAGCCGCGGCTGACAGACACCGGTCGCACGACTCAACAGGGAATCCGACGAAGGCCCGAACAACAGGCTGAGCAAGGGGCCAAGCAAGGACCGAACAATATGCGGTCTCTTGCCAGAGTCGTGCTGCCGGTCGTAGCATAATATGCGATACGCCGCAGCGGGGGCTCGGCTCGCTTGGCCCTCTCTTCTCTGAACGCATGGTTTACCACCTTCACAGTCGCATTCGGGCGCCGGGCACTCGAGCGCAAAGAGAAAGGACATGAAATGGCGCACTTGAACCCCGACGAGGCGATCCACCGCATCGACGCCTGGGAGGATAAGAACGTGCGCTGGGAGGATCTGGGCGGCGGCATCACCAACCACAATTACCTCGTCTACGTGAGTGACCGCTCAGATGTACCGGGCGGTCTGGGTCTGGGTGAGCCGCGCGCGCGCAAGTACGTGCTGCGGATTCCCGGCCAGGGCACCGACATGTTCATCGACCGCAACAACGAGCGCGACTGCATGATCGCTGCCGCCAAGGCCGGCGTCGGCCCCGAAGTCGCCTACACCATCGATCCAGAAGGCGCGCTCGTGAGCACGTTTGTCGAGGGCGAGATCCTGCATCCGCAGACGCTGGCCGGGCACCCGGACCGCATTCGCCAGGTCGTGCAGACGGTCCGGGTGATCCATGAAAGAGCCGCTTTTCAGCACGAGATCGACGTCTTCCAGATGCTGCGCGACTACACGAAGATTGCCAGGAAGATCGAGGCGACCGTGCCACCTGCCCTGGAGTCACTGTTGCTCCTCATGAACGACATCGAGAAGGCCATGGACCGCAACCCACCGGCGTGCGTCGCCTGCCACAACGACCTGCTCAGCGAAAACTTCATCATCGATGCCACCGGCAAGATGTGGATCATCGACTGGGAGTACGGCGGCATGACCGACCCTTACTTCGACCTCGGCGATTTCTGCATGGAGCACCCATTCTCGACAGAGGAGGAGAAGCTGGTCCTGGCCACATACTGCGGCCGTATGGATGAACACCGCTACGACCGCATGCAGCTCTACAAAATCGTGTCGGCAGTGTGGTGGGCTGTGTGGGCGATGATTCAGCACAAGGTGTCGAAGATCGAGTTCGACTACGTCGACTGGGGCATGGAACGGCTGGCGCGAGCGCAGCGCGGCGTCGCCGATGCCGACTTCACTCGCTGGCTCGCAGAAGTATGAGCCCGACTCACCCTGGCTTAGAGAAGTGCTCACGCCGCGCTCGCGGTTCGCTAACGGCCCCGGCGTAGAGTCCCACCCTGCGATACCCATGTGTCACACAGCAGCTCGGCAAACGACCGTACGTAAGGAGGATCCGGAGGACCTGTGAGGATGGCAAGACCGACGTTTACTGCCCCTGTTGCGGCAACGTGCGCATCGATGCTGAACGCCTGCCGAACGGGGTCGTGCCAATCATTGACCTCGCCGAACGGCAGGTGGTATAGTCCAGCACGTTCGAGCGGGATGGACCAAGGGGGAATGTCATGAACGACTCGAGTTCGAAATCGGCCAATTCTGGCCGCGGAGGAATTACCCGGCGAGAGCTGCTGCGTCGCAGCGCCTACGGTGCTGCCGGCGTCATGGCTTTCGGCTCCGTCGCCGGCTTTCTTGAAGCCTGCGGCAGCAGCACATCGTCAAGCACGGCCTCGGCCACGCCAACGGCTCTGCCGACGGCGCTCGGCAGCGGCGGCATGTCGGCGCTGCAGTCGGCCGCCAAAGCCGAAGGCAAGCTCAACACGATCGCTCTACCGCCAAACTGGGCCAACTACGGCCAGATCATGAGCACGTACCAGTCGAAGTACGGCATTACGATCACCAATGCGGCGCCCAACGACACCTCGTCGCAGGAAAACCAGGCGATCGTCAGCTTGAAGGGCCAGTCGCGCGCGCCAGACGTGGTCGACGACGGCGTGTCTTTCTTGGTCGACGGCAAGTCCAAGGGCCTGTTCGCGCCCTATAAGGTTGCCACCTGGGACACGATCCCAACAGCCATGAAGGATCCCGACGGCTACTGGTACGGTGACTACTACGGCGTGATCTCGTTCGGCACCAACCTGAACGTGCAGAAAACCCCGCCAAAGTCGTGGGACGACCTGCTGAGTCCCATTTACAAGGGCCAGGTCGCCATCGACGGCGATCCG
This sequence comes from Thermoleophilia bacterium, assembly GCA_052139595.1. Lineage (GTDB taxonomy): Bacteria > Actinomycetota > Thermoleophilia > UBA2241 > UBA2241 > JBKQWK01. The sequence goes on from JBKQWK010000290.1 coordinate 25,358, forward strand.
CGCTCGGCTGGCGATGCCTTCGCGGCTGTGTTCTCGGCCGCTCTCGCCAACGGCGGCTCGCTCGACGACATCGAGCCGGGCATCACCTTCTTCGCCAAACTCAAGAAGGCCGGCAACTTCATTCCCGCCGACGCCCTGCCGGCGAACATCGCTAAGGGTTCAACGCCAATCGCGATCATCTGGGACTATCTGAACCTGGCGAACAAGGTGTCGTTCAAGAACAACCCGCCGTACGAGGTTTCGGTGCCGACAACTGGTGTTTACGGTGCCTATTACGGGCAAGCCATCAGCGCTTACGCTCCAAACCCAATGGCCGCTCGCTTGTGGGAAGAGTTCATCTACTCCGACCAAGGGCAGCTGCTCTACCTCGCCGGCTTCACGCACCCAGCCCGCTACGCTGACCTCGCCTCGCGCGGCGTCATCCCTGCTGCCCTGGCCGCCGCTTTGCCGCCGGCCTCTTCTTACCAGAATCTGCAGTTTGCCTCCCAGGCACAGCTGGCCGCCGCGGCAACGGTTCTCACCCAGCAGTGGGGACCGAAAGTAGCCGGTAGCTGAGGATTACCGATGGCGGAACCAACCACCGAGGCGCTGGTTCCCGACCACCAACGTCCTGCGCGTCAGAAACCCCTGGCGCGCAGGACGTTGGTGCTGTGGGCCGGAGTCGCCCCGTTTCTTCTCTACGTTGCCTTCTTTCTTCTGCTGCCGATTGTCGAGCTGATCATCAAATCGTTTCAGAGTCCACACGGCGGCTTCACGTTCAGTAATATCAGCATGCTCGTACAGCCGCAGTACCGGTCGGCGTTCGTCGCCAGTATTGAGGTCAGCGCGATCAGCGCTGCCGGCGGCGGACTGTTTGGCTTGTTCGTCTCGTATTCGGCCATTCACGGCCATGTGCCGCGCTGGATTCAGCCGTTACTCACGACCTTCTCCGGCGTCGCCTCCAACTTTGCCGGCATCCCGCTCGCTTTCGCCTTCATTGCCACGTTGGGACCGGTGGGCGTCATGACCATCCTTTTCAACCGCCTTGGACTGCATATCTACCCCCGCTTCTCCATCTTCAGCTTGGCCGGCTTGTCGGTGACCTACATCTACTTCCAGCTGCCGCTCATGATCCTAATCATTGCGCCATCGCTGGAGGGACTGCGCAAAGAGTGGCGCGAGGCGGCCAGCAACCTCGGTGCCACGCCGTCACAATACTGGCGCCAAATTGGTTTGCCTGTGCTTCTCCCCAGCCTGGCCGGAGCAATGGTCCTGTTATTCGGCAACGCTTTTAGCGCGTACGCCACGCCGTACGCCTTGACTTCCGGCTACATCAACCTCGTGCCGATTCAGATCGGCTCCGTGCTCTCCGGTAACGTCAGCGTTTCTAATCCGCAACTTGGCGATGCTTTGGCGTTAGGGATGATCGTCATCATCGGGGTGACGGTTCTGGCGTACGTCTGGCTCCAGAGAAAGGCGTCGAAATGGCTACAGTAGCGGCAAGCGTCGACCGACCTGCACCGCGCCGACATCGCCAGTGGCCGTCATTCTGGAGTGTCTTCTGGCTCGTTCTGGCCGCCCTCTACTTCCTCGTGCCCCTGTACTCGACGGCGCAGTTCAGCCTCGAGACCGGCCACGGCTACGGCTTCGCCTCGTACAGCAAGATTTTTGCCGACCCGCAGTTCAAAACAAGTTTTCTCTTCTCGTTGCGGCTGGCGCTGGAGACCATGGCCATCGGCCTGGTGCTCATGGTGCCGACGGTCTTCTGGGTGCACCTGCACCTGCCGCGTTTTCGCCCGTTCATGGACATGATCTCGATTCTGCCGTTCGTCGTGCCGCCGATTGCCCTCGTCGTAGGTCTCTCCGGCGCCTTTACCGTGGCACCGTGGCTACTCAGTAGTTCGCAGATTCTCGCCTTCATGTACGTCGTTCTGGCGCTGCCGTTCACCTATCGCTCACTGGACGCTGGCATGCGCGCGATCGACGTGCGCACCCTGACCGAGGCCGCCCAGAGCGTGGGCACGCCGATGTGGAAGACCTTGCTCTTCGTCATCCTCCCCAACGTGCGCACCGCCATGCTCAGCGCGGCTTTTCTCACCCTGGCCATCGTCATGGGCGAGTACACCATCTCCAGCCTGCTCCTGTTCAATACGTTCGCCGTGTACATCTACTACATCGGCAACACGGAGGCGCAGCCGGCGGCTGCTCTGGCGATCATCAGCTTCGCACTCACCTGGGGCGCAATGATGAGTCTGTTCCTCCTCTCGAGGGGCCGCGGTCGGTTCGGGCAACAAGCAAACACAGCCGCAATGGGTCGGTGAGGACGGGGTATCGCAATGGCCACACTGCAAATCAAGAACCTGCATAAATCATTCGGCGAGACGACGGTTCTCGAAGATGTCAACCTTGACATCGCCTCCGGCGAACTCGTTTCTCTGCTGGGGCCGAGTGGCTCCGGCAAGACCACCGTGCTCCGTATCATCGCCGGTTTCGAACAGGCTGAGGCCGGCGATGTCCTGGTTGAAGGCAAAGACGTTAGCCATGTACCGGCCAACAAGCGCAACATGGGCATGGTGTTCCAGGCATACAGCCTCTTCCCCAACATGACCGCCCGCGACAACGTCGCCTTCGGCCTGCGCGTGCGCAAGATCGACCGCGCCAAAAGGCGAGCGCGGGCCGAGGAAATCCTTGCCTTGATGGGCCTGACCGCCGCCGGCGACCGTTACCCGCACCAGCTTTCCGGCGGCATGCAGCAGCGCGTCGCTCTGGCTCGCGCCCTGGTGATCGAGCCGGCGGTGCTGCTGCTCGACGAGCCGCTCTCGGCCCTCGACGCCAAGGTGCGCGTGCAGCTGCGTGTCGAGATCAGGCGCATTCAGACGCAGCTCGGTATCACCACCGTCTATGTCACCCACGATCAGGAAGAAGCGCTGTCGATCTCTGATCGCGTTGCCGTGATGTCCGATGGTCGGCTGCAGCAGGTAGGTGCACCGGCCGATGTCTATCGCAGCCCGCAGACGGCCTTTGTGGCGGAGTTCGTCGGCACCATGAACCGCATCGACGGTGTCGTCACCGACGACGGCTCGGTCAGCGTCGGCGCCAACGGTATCAGGCTAAAGGTTGGCCAGGCCCACGACCGGCCGGCCGACGAACCGGTCGTGGCCCTCATTCGGCCGGAGTCGATATCGCTGACGGAGATGAGTTCAGACAATGCTCCTCACGAACCGACGATCGTCGGCCACGTGCAAAGCCGCACCTTCCTCGGTGCGATCACGCGCATCACGCTCGAGACGTCGATTGGACCGCTCATTGCCGATGTCTCCAGCATCCAGGCCCTGACGCTGGAGCTTGAGAGCAAGGTCGCGGTCCACGTCGACGCCAACGGCGTGCGTCTGCTTTCGCGATGACTGAAGAGAAGACGCATCAGTCGCGCCGGTCGAGCGGAGGGAGTCGGCCGGCGGTGTCGCTGACAACGCTGGAGCGCACCGTGCGTCGTGGCCCCGTGCAGCGCATCGGCACCAAGGGCACCTATCACGAGCTGATCTACGGTCCCGGCGAGCCGCGTACAGTGCGGCGCGAGCTGTTGCCGAGCGGCAAAGCCGACGCGGCCATGGTCTCCCTCGCGCACTTCGTTCACTTTACTGATCTGCAGATCGTCGACGTGCAGTCGCCGGGACGGTTTGAGTTTTTCGAGATGCTGCGCGGTTTCCCCGGCGAGAAGATGTTTGTGCCTGCACACCGTCCCCAGGAGGCGCTCAATGTGCGCGCCGCCGAGGCGGTCGTGCGGACGCTCAACGCGTTGCCTGCCAGTCCCGACACGGGAGCAGCGCTGCAGCTGGCTGCGGTCACCGGCGATAGCCTCGACAACGCCCAGCTGAATGAACTGCGCTGGTTTCTGGCGCTTATGACCGGCGGCGACGTGACGCCTTTTGCCGGCAGCCCAACGTACGCCGGCGTGCAGAGCGAGGACTGGCCGAACGCGGCCTACTGGCACCCCGGCCCATCAGCAGACAGGTTCAAGACAGACTGGGGCTTCCCTACCTGTCCGCAGATGCTGGCCCAGGCCTTTGCGCCGTTTCACGCTGAGGGGCTGCGCTTACCCTGGCTGTCGACCTTCGGCAACCACGATGGGCTCACGCTGGGCACCGCCTTGTCGACGCCAATCTACACACGCCTCGTGACCGGCACCGTGAAGCCGGTTGCCTTGCCGACAGGATTCGATCCTGTCCCGCACGCAGAGGAGTTTCTCTCTCGCCCGGAGTCGTTCATGACGGGGCCCACGCGGACGGTACAGGCGGCCGGCGACCGCCGGCCGGCCGGCCGGCCGGAGTTTGTGCAGGCCCACTTCGCCGACGGCGGACAGCCAGCCGGCCACGGCTTCGCCAGCCGGCCGGCCGCCGACGGCATCGCCTATGGCGTTTACGACCTGCCCGGCGGACCCGTACCGGTACGCTTCCTGGTGCTGGACACCACCAACATGGACGGTCACTACGACGGCAGCATCGGCGTGCGCCAGCTTCAGTGGCTAGAAGAGCAACTGATCGCCACCCATTCGCAGTTCTTTGACCGTGACGGCAAACTGGTTAAGCACACGGGCGACGATCGGCTGATCATTCTGCTCTCGCACCACGGGCTGCAGACGCTGGTCAATAAACGCCAGGACGCCACCGGGTCCGAAGACGATCAGCCGCGCGCCACCCTGGCCGAAATTGAGGCGCTGCTGCACCGCTTCGCCAACGTCGTCCTCTGGATGAACGGCCACCGACACCTGAACGATATTCAGCCGCGGCCGGATCCCGCCGGGCTCACAGCCGGCTTCTGGGAAATCTCTACGGCCGCAATCGCCGACTTCCCCTGTCAGCTGAGGCTGGTCGAAGTCGTCGCCATGGGCCGCGAGACGCTGGCGATACTCACCAGCATGGTCGATACGGCCGTGCCGGCCGACCCAGGGGAAGCAGCGGCCGCCGACGACGTGAACTACCTGGCTGCCTTGCACCGCGAACTGGCCGCCAACGACCCCGACGCCGGCTTCGCCTGGCAAGACGCGAGCCGGCCGGGCGACCGCAACGCAACGCTTCTCTTGCCGGCTCCCTTTCTGCTCCATGTCTGAGCCGCCGGCATGACCGCCCTGGCCGCAGGCGAAGGGCACGATGAAGGTCAGGGGCGGGCCGTCAGCGACGCTCAGACCGCAGGCGACAATCGCGTCGAGCGCCAGCGCCAGCTCGATGCGGTAGCGCAACAGCCCTTTGACCTCATCGTCGTCGGCGCCGGCATCAACGGCACCGGCATCGCCCGCGATGCCGCCATGCGCGGGCTGCGCGTCCTGCTTGTCGATAAGGACGACCTCGGCAGCGGCAGCACCAGCTACTCCACCCGCCTGATCCACGGTGGCCTCAGATACCTGGAGTACTACGAACTCGGGCTGGTGCGCGAATCGCTGCGCGAGCGCGAGATACTCCTGCACATCGCCCCCCACCTGGTTCGCCCGATACAGCTCATGATCCCGTTCTACCGCAACGGCCAGCGTCCACCGACGCTGATGCGAATGGGGTTGACAGCGTACGACGTGCTTTCGTTCGACAAATCACTGGCCAATCACAAGTCGCTCAACCGGGCCGCGACGCTGCGTCGCGTCCCTGCCTTGAACCCCGACGGGCTCCGCGGTGCCGGCGTGTACTCGGACGCTCAAGTCGAGTACGCCGAGCGGCTCTGCGTTGAAAACGCTCTTTCCGCGGCTAGTCTCGGCGCCGTCGTCCTGACGCACGTGCGCGTCGATCGCCTGTTGCTGACCGGTGGAGCGGTGCAGGGAGTCGAGTTCAGTGATGCCATCACCGGCCGCACCGTGCAGGCGCACGCGCCGTTGACGATGAACGTTACCGGCGCGTGGGTAGACGAGCTTCTAGGAGAACTCGAGCCTGCCGGCCAACACATGATCGGCGCAACCAAGGGCAGCCACATCATCGTCGGCGAGTTTCCCGGTGCGCCAAGCACGTCGCTCTATTTTGAGAGCGCTGCCGACGGCCGGCCGATGTTCATCCTCCCCTGGCAGGAGCACCTCTACCTGATTGGCACGACCGACCTGCGCTTCAGCGGCGACCTCGACAACGTCGTCGCCGACAGCGAGGAAATCCGTTACCTGTTAAACGAGGCCAATCGGCTCATTGTCGGCGCTGCCCTGACAGAGAAATCGGTACTGTTCAGCTACTCCGGCGTGCGACCACTGCCGTACAGTCCGGAGGGCACACCAGAGGCAAAAGTCACCCGTCGTCATATCATCTACGACCACGCACCGGCGACAAACGGACTGCTGTCGATCATCGGCGGCAAGCTGACGACCTACCGCAGTCTGGCCGAACAGACCGTGGACCTGGCCCTGCGCAAGCTGGGCCGCCCGCGGCGGCGCTGCGCCACCGGCGTCGTGCCCTTGCCGGGAGGCGTTGGCAATCTGAATCGCCTAGCCGAGTGGCTGATCACTGATCGCAACGTTGATCCGGCCGTCGCCACCCGCCTGGTGCATATTTACGGCGCCCGCGCCGCCGATGTGGTTCGCATCGCCGACCGAGACCCGGCTCTTCGGCAGCGCCTGGGCGAGACCGTGCCGGCCCTGGCCGCCGAAATTGTCTTCGCCGTCGAGCAGGAGATGGCGCAGTCGCTCGACGACGTTTTTCTGCGCCGGACGATGCTGGGGCTCTCGGCGACTCAGGGCAGCGAGGTGATCTCCGCCGCCGCCGATATCGCGCAGAGGTACCTTGGCTGGAGCGAGTCTCAAGCTCAACGTGAAGTTGAGATATACAACGCGGCGCTGGCTCGGTTCGCCGTCGCCGTCCAGGCTACGCCCGCCGGCTAGTCGCGCCGGCCGCTAGTGTCCTGAGTCATTGATTCGCTGACAATAGAGGGCGAGGCTCTCGAGGATCTGATCGGCGGTTTTGTGCCAGATGAACGGCTTGGGATCGTCGTTCCAGAGCTCGATCCAGGTGCGGATCGAGGCGACCAGCTCTTTGGTCGAGCGATGGCTGCCGCGCCTGAGCCATCTCTCCGTGAGTTCGGCGAACCAGCGCTCGACGAGGTTTAGCCAGGATGAGTAGGTCGGCGTGAAGTGGAAGGTGAAGCGCGGATGACGCACAAGCCAGCGCTGGATGGCCGGGGTCTTGTGGGTGGAGGAGTTGTCGCAGATGACGTGCACGTCGAGTTCGGGCGGCACGCTGCGATTCACGACGTTCAAAAAGCGGCGGAACTCCGTGCTGCGATGACGCGCGGTCAGATCGCTGATCACGCACCCGGAGGCGACGTCGAGGGCGGCGTAGAGGTTGGTCGTGCCATGGCGGCGGTAGTCGTGCGTGGCCCGTGCCGGCGTGGTCGGCAGCAGGGGCAGGATCGGCGCCGTGCGCTCCAGCGCCTGGACCTGCGTCTTCTCATCGACGCAGAGCACGACCGCCGCCTCCGGCGGGTTCAGGTAGAGAGCGACGATGTCGCGGACCTTGTCGATGAACAGCGGGTCGGTGGAGAGTTTGAAGGACTCGAGTTGCTGCGGCTTGAGGGCGAAGGCGCGCCAGATGCGGCTCACCGCCGACTGGCTCATGCCCACCTGCGCCGCCAGCGAGCGCGTCGACCAGTGGGTGGCGCCCGGCGGCGTCTCCTCCAGGGTCTTGACGACCACGCGTTCGACGTCGGCATCGGAGATCGTGCGCGGCTTGCCGGGACGGGGCTCGTCGTGGAGGCCGTCGAGGCCGCGCTCGGCGAAGCGGCGGCGCCACTTGCCGACCGTCGTCGGATGGCAGCTCAGCCGGGCGGCGATCTCGCCGTTGGCCGCTCCACCCGCCGCCGCCAGCACGATGCGGCAGCGCAGGGCCAGTGCCTGGGCGCTCGTCGGTCGTCGCGCCCAGCGTTCGAGAGTCTCGCGCTCCTCGGCGCTCAGCAGCACCTCGGCCGTCGGCCGCCCGATCCGTGCCATCACTCCCTCCCCTCGTTGCCATCGTACGAGAGGAGTTCGTCATCGGCCTGCCTTTCCCTGCGAATTAACGCTTCAGGACACTAG
>JBKQWK010000291.1:0-9547 GCA_052139595.1 Thermoleophilia bacterium
CGAGAAAGCGCACTGACTCGTCGATCATGCGCAGGTTTTCGTCACGGCTCACATGCAGCACTTTCGTCAGGTGCAGGCCCCAGGTTTTACCGACGATGCAGATCGTCTGCGGCTGCGCTTCGGCGAGCACGCGCAGGTTGGCGTCGTCGGCAGCGGCCACGCCTTTACGGCGCGTCATGCCGAAGGCGACCAGACGCGCCTGCGTCAGGTGCTCGTGCTCCATGCGGGCGAAGAACTCAACCTCTTTTGGATTCGAGGCCGGAAACCCACCTTCGATGTAGTGAATCCCGAGTTCGTCGAGCTTGAGCGCGATGCGCACCTTCTCCTCAACGGAGACCGACATGCCTTCCTGCTGCATGCCGTCACGCAGCGTGGTGTCATAGATCTGTACCTGACCGCTCACGTCCTGCCCGCTCACTTCACTGCTGCCGCCACGTAGTCAAGAAAGTGCGCGAACTCAGGATCGCGGCCCTCAACGACGGCCCGGTAGCGCTCCTGAATCCGCCGTGTCACTGGGCCTGGCTCGCCGATCTCGTGGTCGTCGATCTCGCGCACAGGCACGATTTCGGCGGCGGTACCGGTGAAGAAGAGTTCGTCGGCGATCACCAGGTCGCTGCGCGCCAGCGTGCGCTCCTGCGCCACGATGCCTTCGGCGGCGGCGATCTTCAAAACGGTGTCGCGCATGATGCCCTCGAGCACGCCGTCCGCCGGGTAAGGCGTGTAGAGCACACCGTCGCGAACAAGAAACACGTTCTCGCCGGTGCCTTCGGCGACGTGGCCACGGTCGTCGAGCATGATCGCTTCGTCATAGCCGGCATTGGTGACCTCCACCTTGGCCAGAATGCTGTTCAGATACTGGCCCGTTGCCTTGGCAGCACGGGCCAGCTGCGTGTGCCCCAGCGCTGTGATGCTCGAGACTTTGGCGCGAATACCATGTTCAACAGCCTCATCGCCAAGGTACGCGCCCCATGGCCAGCAAGCGATCACCGTGTCGACCGGAGCGTTGAGCGGGTAGAGACCCATCTCGCCATAACCGCGAAATGCCACCGGCCTGATGTAACAGGCGTCGAGGCCGTTGGCGGCAATGAGTGCCTTCGTGGCCGCCGCCATCTCCGCTCTGGTGAAGGGGATCTTCATGTAGTAGAGCTTGGCCGACCGCTCAAGGCGCGCCAGATGATCGTTAAGCCGAAACACAGCCGCGCCGTTGGCCGTGTTGTAGGCACGAATGCCCTCGAAGACACCGGAACCGTAGTGCAAGGCGTGCGTCAGCACATGAACCTTTGCCTCACCCCACGGCACGAGTTCACCGTTGAACCAGATCTTTTCCATCTCCGGAATGGACATGAGTGCCTCCTTGCCTGTCGATACCTGAATGTTCAGGCGATCACGTGATCATGTAACGATTCGTTCGTCCCGTCGCTCAGCCTGATCGCTCGGTCTGGCCGTTCACTCTAGCGATTCAATCATCTCAAGCCACCGCCGGCAGGGCAGCAACAATGCGCGCCGTCATCTCGGCACTGCCCAGCGTTGCTTCACCGGCCATGGCGATGTCGGCGGTACGGGCGCCCTGCTGGAGCGCTGTCTCGACAGCGCTCTCAATGGCGCCCGCGGCTGCGCCTTCGTTAAGGCTCAGGTTGAGCATGAGGGCAGCGCTGAGAATCGTCGCGCAGGGGTTCGCGATGCCCTGCCCGGCGATGTCGGGCGCCGAGCCGTGAATCGGTTCATAGAGCGAGACGCCGGCGGCCCCAACACTGGCCGACGGCAGCATGCCAATGCTACCGGTGAGCATCGCCGCCTCGTCACTGAGAATATCGCCGAACAGGTTTTCGGTGGCGATCACGTCAAACTGACGCGGATTCCGAATCAGCTGCATGGCGCAGTTGTCGACCAGCATGTGGCGCAGCTCGACGTCGGGGTAGCGCTCGGCCACGCGCACGGTAACGGCGCGCCAGAGACGCGACGACTCCAGCACATTGGCTTTGTCGACCGACGTGAGCACCCGCCGGCGACCCTGGGCGAGCCGGAAGGCATAATCGACCAGACGTTCCACCTCGGCCTCGCTATAGACCATGGTGTCGTAGGCAGTATCGCCGACGCGTTCGCGTTTGCCAAAGTACAGACCGCCGGTGAGTTCACGCACAACCATGATGTCGGTGCCGGCGATCACGTCCGGCTTCAACGTGCTGTTGTGCGCCAGAGCGGCGAAACTCTTCACCGGCCGCAGGTTGGCAAACAGCTGCAAGTCTTTGCGGATACCCAGCAGACCCTGCTCGGGCCGCGGTTTGGCGGGGTCGGTCGTGTCCCACTTGGGCCCGCCGACCGCACCCAGCAGGACCGCATCGCAGCCCTGGCAGCGCTCGGCCAGGCCGTCCTCCATCGGCTTGCCGACGGTATCGATGGCTACCCCGCCGAGCAGGCCCTCCTCGTAGGTCATGCTGAAGCCAAAGCGCTCGCCAGCCGCCGCCAGCACCGTTTGTGCGCACGCGACGATCTCGGGGCCAACACCATCGCCGGGCAGCAGCATGACGTGATGGCGGCGCGCTGCCTGCGGCGGCGCGCCGTTGGCGCTGTCCGGGCGGGCATTGCCGTGGCCAGACGCGCCCGAGTGACCGCGAGCGCCGTTACTTGTCGCACTGCCGTTGCTAGCCACGAGCGTCACCGCCCCGCCTGAGTAGCATCACCGTCTGTGCCGCCCACCTGCGTCTTTACGTACTCCATGAGACCGCCGCGAGCGATCAGGTCCTGCATGAAGGGCGGGAACGGCTCGGCCGCGTAAACCGTATCTTGCGTCAGGTTAGTTACGGTGCCGGCGCTGAGGTCGACACGCAGGCGGTCGCCAGCGCGCGTAGCGGTCGCGGCCGCCGGGCAGACGACGATCGGCAAGCCGGTATTGATGGCGTTGCGGTAGAAGATGCGCGCGAACGAGGCGGCGACGACGCAGCTCACGCCAGCCGCCTTGATCGCTACCGGAGCGTGCTCGCGCGAGCTGCCACAGCCGAAGTTCTGCGTCGCCACGATGATGTCGCCCGGCCGCACGCGATGCACGAAGTCGGCATCGATGTCTTCCATGCAGTGCGACCCCAGCTCCGCCGGGTCGCTGCTGTTCAGATAGCGGGCCGGAATGATCACATCCGTGTCAACGTCACGGCCGTAGGTGTGCGCCGTACCTTCGAGAATCATTGTGCCTCTCCCTTCATGCCGACCATCTCGGGGGTGGCAATGTGACCGGCGATCGCGCTGGCGGCGGCAATGTATGGGCTGGCGAGGTAGACCTCGCTACTGACGTCGCCCATGCGACCGACGAAGTTACGGTTGGTGGTACTCACGCAGCGCTCACCGGCGGCGAGGACGCCCATGTGGCCACCCAGACAGGGGCCACAGGTCGGCGTACTGAAGGCGCCGCCGGCTTCGATCAACGCCTGCATCGTGCCATCGGCAGCGGCATCGACGCAAACCTGCTGTGTGCCCGGCAGGATCACCAGGCGGACGTTGGGATGCACGTGGCGGCCGCGCAGCACCGCCGCCGCCTGCTGCAGATCTTCCAGGCGGCCGTTCGTGCAGCTGCCGATGACGACCTGGTCGATGGTCACGTCAGCCAGATCGGCAGCGGCGACCGTGTTGGACGGCAAGTGCGGCCTGCTCACGGTGAGCGGCACAGCAGCGGCGTCGATCTCGACCACGCGCACGTAGTGGGCATCGGGGTCGCTGTTGAGTACCTCGCCGGTGGACTGGCCACGGCTGCCTTGCGGCCGCGCGGCCAAATACGCCGCCGTTGTCTCGTCGTAGCCGACGACACCACTCTTGGCACCGGCTTCGATCGCCATGTTGCACATCGTCAAGCGGCCCTCGATGCTGAGCCGCTTGATCGCTGGGCCAGTGAACTCCATCGCCTGATAGAGCGCTCCGTCGACGCCGATCGCGCCGATCGTGTGCAGAATCAGGTCCTTGCCGGTGACGTACGGCGAGAGGCGTCCCTGGTAGACGAATTTGATTGACTCAGGCACCCGCAGCCAGATTTTGCCCCAGGCCATGGCGGCGGCGAAGTCGGTACTGCCCACGCCGGTACTAAACGCCGCCAAGGCGCCATACGTGCACGTATGTGAGTCGGCGCCGATGACCACGTCGCCGGCGGCCACCAGGCCCAGCTCGGGCAGCAACGCGTGTTCGATGCCGCCACGCCCCACTTCAAAGTAGTTGACGATGCCGTGCTTGTGAGCAAACTCGCGCACGAGTTTGCTCTGCTCGGCGCTCTTGACGTCTTTGTTGGGTGTGAAGTGATCGGGCACCAGGGCGATCTTGGCGGGGTCGAAAACCGTCGTAAAGCCGGCCTTTTCGAACTCGCCGATCGCCAGAGGCGCGGTGATGTCGTTGGCCAAGGCGAGATCGACACGCGCCTCGATGATCTGGCCGGGCGACACCTCCGCCAGTCCGGCCGCACGAGCCAGGATCTTTTCCGTGATCGTTCTTGCCATCAGACCTCCCCTGCTGCCGCGGCGTTGTTGATGGCCCGCACATAGGCCTTCGCCGAAGCTTCCATCACATCAAAACTGACTGCCTGACCGTTGAACGAGCGGCCCTTGACCACGACCGCGACGCGCACTTCGGCCAGCGCGTCTTTGCCCGCCGAAACGGCGCGCACCTGATAGTCGGCAAGGCTTCCCTTGATGCCGACGGCATTATCGATCGCTTTGAAGACGCTCTCGACCGTGCCGTTGCTGAAGCTCTTGCCGTGCTTGCTCTTGCCGTTAACGTCGACCTCCACCTGGCTGGTGGGAATGATCGCCGAGCCGGCCTGGGTGACGAACGTCGTCAACGTATAGTGATCGCGGCGCTCGCGTATCTCTTCGTTGACGAGCGCCTCAAGATCGACGACGGTGACCTGCTTCTTCTTGTCGGCGACCGCCTTGAAGCGTTCAAAGCTGAGGTCGAGTTCGCTGTCGCTGAGCTGATAGCCGAGTTCGGCCAGCTTGGCGCGCAAAGCGTGCCGGCCGCTGTGCTTGCCCAGCACGAGGTCGCTCTCGGCCAGACCAACGTCGGCGGCGTTCATGATCTCGAACGTCTTGGCGTCGTTGAGCAGGCCGGCCTGGTGAATGCCCGACTCATGGGCAAAGGCATTGGCGCCAACGACGGCCTTGTTACGCTGCACAGTGTAGCCGGTGAGCGTGCTCACCAGGCGACTGGTACGAGCAATCTCCTCCGTCAGCACGCCGGTCGTGGCAGCAAAGGAGTCGCCGCGCGTACGAATGGCCATGACCACCTCTTCGAGAGCGGCATTGCCGGCGCGCTCGCCGATGCCGTTGACAGCGCACTCAACCTGCGTCGCGCCAGCGCGCACAGCAGCCAGCGAATTCGCCGTCGCCAAACCAAGGTCGTTGTGGCAGTGTACGCTCACGGTCACCTCGTGCAGACTCGGGCATTTGTCGTAGAGTGCGCCGATGAAGGCACCGAACTCGTCCGGCAGCGCGTAGCCGACCGTATCAGGCACGTTGATCGTCGTCGCTCCACAGGCCACCGCGACACCGAGCACCTCAGCGAGAAAATCGACCTCGCTGCGGCTGGCGTCCATGGCGCTGAACTCGACGTCGGCGCCGGCATGACCAGCAGCCAGGGAACTGGCCAGGGTGACCATCTCACGCGTGATCGCCAGCACCTCGGCCGGTTTCTTCTTGATCTGGTACTTCAGGTGGATCGGACTGGTCGAGATGAAGACGTGCAGGCGCGGCTTCTCGGACCCTTTGACGGCGTCCCAGGCAACGCGCACGTCTTTTTCAATGCAGCGCGCCAGCCCCGCGATACGCGGCCCCCTCACCTCTTTGGCGATCGTACGCACAGCCTCGAAATCGTCTGGCGACGTGATCGGAAAGCCAGCCTCGATGACATCCACACCGAGGCGCGCCAGCTGCTGCGCCACCTCGAGTTTTTCGGCCTTGTTCAAACTTGCGCCGGGCGCCTGTTCGCCGTCGCGCAGCGTCGTGTCGAAGATCTTGATTGAACGAGTCACGAGTACCCGCACCTCCCGCAGGGCGTCGTCATACACAGAGGAGAAAGCTTGCAGAAAGCTCCAGGAGGGGCCGCGAGGGCCAGCAGGTGTCTACACATCCCCCCGCGGGGGGAGCAGGAGTGTGCCAAGAAGGAGGGCGTCGAGCGGCAAAGCGAAAACCGCAATGGGGCCCTCCGAGCTGGGCTTGCTTGTCGTCTGACGACGCATAGTGCTGTCATCTTATGCGCTCGGACGGTACCGGTGCAAGAGCAGGGTCGCGCCGCCACCTGCGACACGGCCAGCGGCGGGTGGCGCCCCGGCCGGCCCTGGGCGGGGCCGCCTGACGGCGCCCCGCCCGACCAGCCGGCCGGCTTATCCGCTACAGCCGCACTCGTTTCGCATCGTGCAGGCCAGCGGCAACCACGACCTCGCGCAGCTGCTCGTCGCTGATCGGAGCATCGAGGGCCAGACCCATGACTTCCAACTGGCCCGGCCTGGCGCGACCGACCGACACCTGCGAGATGTTGATGCCGAACTCGCCCACCTTGCGCCCGATCACGCCGAACGTACCCGGCACTTGGGCAGCAGTGCGCACGAAGACCATGTTCTCAACCGGCTCGATGTCAACGTCGGCACCATAGACGGTCACAAATCGCGGCCGGTGGCGCGGGCCGATCGCCGTACCGGCGACGGTCAGCGGTTCGCCAGCGGCATCACGCGCCGTCACCGAAACCAGGTTGAGAAAGTCGACCGCAGCCGGCTGCTTGGTCTCTTTCGCCGTCATGCCGCGCTCTTCCGCGATGCCGGCCACGTTGACGAAGTTGACCTCGCCTTCAACCGTGTTGGCGAGCAGGCCCTGCAAGATGCCGAAGGTGAGAATCCGCGTGTCGTAGCGGCCGATCACGCCGGCGTAGGTGATCTCGATCGTCTCGACCGGCTCGGTCGCGATCTGGGCGAGCAGTTTGCCCAGCTGTTCGCAAACACCAAGATACGGCATCAGCTCGTCGGTATCTTCGCCAGCGACGAGCGGGACGTTAACCGCGTTGGGCGCGAACTGACCCTTCAGGGCCAGGGCAACCTGCTCCGCCACCTGGGTACCGGCACGCATCTGCGCTTCGACCGTGCTGGCCCCAAGATGAGGCGTACAGATGATCTGCTCGTACTGGAAGAGAACGCTATCGGTAGTTGGCTCCTGGGGATAGACGTCAACCGCGGCCGCTGCGACTTTGCCACTTTCCACCGCCCGCGCCAGTGCCTGCTCGTCGACGATGCCGCCACGGGCGACGTTGACGATGCGCACGCCGTCTTTCATCTGCGCAAACGCCTCGTCATCGATGAAGCCCAGGGTCTCACTGTTCTTGGGCAGATGGACAGTGATGAAGTCAGCTTCGCGGTAGATCCTGGCCGGCGTGTCGGCCCGCTCCAGGCCGAGTTCATGAAACTTCTCGGCCGGGACGAAGGGGTCGTAGGCGACGACGTTCATCTTCAGGCCGCGTGCCCGCTCGGCGACCAGAAAGCCGATCCGGCCGAGGCCGAGAATGCCCAGCGTCTTGCCCATCAGCTCGACGCCGTTCTTCTTCACCCATTCGCCCTGCTTGAGTCTGGCATGAGCCTGCGGAATGCCGCGGGCGCAAGCCATGATCATGGCGATTGTGTGCTCTGCTGCCGAGAGCACGTTACTGGCCGGCGCATTGACGACGATGATGCCGCGTTTGGTCGCCGCGGCGATGTCGATGTTGTCGACGCCGACGCCAGCGCGGCCGATAACCTGCAGGTTGGTGGCCGCGGCGATCACCGCGGCCGTAACCTTTGTCGCCGAACGGATGATGAGCCCGTGGTAAGGGGCAATGCGCGCGATCAATTCGTCCGCCGTCCAGTCGAAGCCGAGATCGACCACGAAGCCCTGCTCCTCCAGGTACGCGACGCCCTCAGGGGCGAGCTTCTCCTTGATCAGGATCCTCTTCGTCACGGCGCTCTTCATCGCGTCACTTTCGATCACGTCACTCTTCGTGCCATCGTGTGTGATAGTCATGGCCGCTCCTCCGCTCTCAAAGCTCGACGGTGCTCGTCAGAAACACCTGCTCGGCGGCACCCAGAGACACGCCGAACTTGACCTCGTAGCCCAGCTGAGCGAGAACCATTTCGACCGTCGCCAGACCGACGACGATGTCACTGGCGCCAAAGTAGCCGCAGTGGCCGAAGCGGAAGATCTGGCCCTTGAGCTTGCCCTGGCCGCCGGCCAGCCAGACGCCGTACCTGTCGCGCGCCAGCTTGCCAATCTTGTTACCGTCAACACCAGCTGGCACCTTGACCGCCGTGACTGAATTCGCCTCCGGATCATCAGGACCAAACAGTTCCAGCCCCAGCACCTTGACGCCTTCACGGCAGGCGCGACCGAGCACGCGATGCCGCTCAAACACCGTCTGCAATCCTTCTTCGCGGATCATCTCGAGCGCCTTGTTCTGGGCAACGATGAGGCTGACGGCCGGCGTGAACGGTGTCTGCGGTGCCTCGCCGTACATCTTCTTGCGCGTCGCCACCCAGTCGAAGTAGAACTTCGCTGTCGACACCGCTTCGGCAACCTTCCAAGCTTTCTCGCTGACGGCCACGTATGCCAGGCCGGGCGGGATCATGAGCGCCTTTTGCGAGCCGGCGATACAGACGTCGACCTGCCACTCGTCGGTCGGCAGGTCGCTCGCACCCAGGCCGCTGATCGCGTCGACGACAAACACGGCCGGCGTTCTGGCGACAATCTCGCCGATCGCCTTGATGTCGTTAACGACCCCGGTCGAGGTTTCGCTGAACTGTATGAACACGGCCTTGATGGCAGCATCCTGCCGCAAGGCTGCGGCCACGGCAGCCGGCTCGACCCTGGTGCCCCACTCCGCCTCGATAGCCGTCACGTCGGCGCCCCAGGTCCTGGCCAGCTTGATCCAGCGCTCACCGAAGTTGCCGCACGAAGCGACGAGCACGTGATCACCCGGCTGTACCAGGTTGACGATGGCCGACTCCATCGCCCCTGTGCCGGAGGCGGCGAAGACGAGCACGTCGTTCTTTGTCTGGTAGACATAGCGCAGGCCGTCAACGACCTCGTTGAGAATCTCGGTGAATCGCGGCGCGCGGTGGTGAATCACCGGCTCGGCCGACGCCAGAAGGACCTCTGGCGGCACTGGCGTCGGCCCTGGGGTGAGCAGAAAACGCTTCAACATTGAGCTGTCCTTTCGGCGGAGCTGAAAAGGGTTCCGTTGGCGGCACGACCGGCACGAGCGGCACGGCCGACAGCGCGGGCGTTGCTACTGCCGAGAGTAGCGCCAACAGATCCGGCACCGCTACCGGCGCAGGCGGGCACGATTGCACAAAAACGCCCTGGCGCCCACTCGTGCCGCGACCCGCCGACCGCCGACATGCACGTAGCGCGGGGCACAGGTCGTAGGTCGTAGAGCGCGGGGTCGCAGGCGACGATCGAGCGATGGTCAGGCGAGGGAGCAAGCGGGCTGTCCGCAGGCGCAACAGAGCGGCGGCGAGACAGGCGGGATCCGGCTGGAGGGGGCGAGGCGGCTTTGCCGC
>JBKQWK010000292.1:0-4073 GCA_052139595.1 Thermoleophilia bacterium
GTGTTGCACCAGCTCTTCGACCGGGGTGCGTTTCGCCGGCTCGGCCCAAAACGTCTTCACGCCGCGCTGCTCAGCCAGCTCAAGCTGGTCAGACGACGTATGCAGGCAACAGATGCCGTACTGAGTCACATGGCTTACCAAGCCCTGCTCGTGCGAACGCACAATTGGGCTGGCATGTGTAGTCCTCATGCCGCCCTCATCCTCCCAGTAATCCATGTGCGTATCGAACTGCACGAGGTGCAGCGGCCTGTCATGGCGCACACGAGCGTAGCCTTTCAGCACCGGGAAGGTAATCGAGTGATCACCGCCGAGCACGATGACGAACAGACCAGCATCAAGCAGCGAGGCGACTCGATCGCTGATGAGCGGATGAGTGATTTCGGCCGGCGCCGTGGGCGGCAGATCAACGTCGCCGGCGTCAACAAAGCCGATACCGGCGAGAATGCTCGCCCGTGCCTCACCGTCGTAGAGCGCCTCGCGCTCACCGCGGTAGGCGTAGCTCGTCGAGGCGTCGCGCAGGGCCCGGGGACCGTACCGGGCCCCGGGCCGCGAAGTCGTTCCTTCGTCCCAGGGAATGCCGAGAACGGCCACATCACCGTCGGCTTTGGTCGGCTCGGCAATGTAGGGTACCTTGAGAAAACTGGCAATGCCGGCAAAGGGCATCGACTCACTCATCGACATGGAAGCTCCTTAAAGATCGCCATTCAATGGCAGTGGCGACCATTCATAGTCATCCTTGAGGACCTTGAGGATGAGCTGAAAATCGAGCTGCTGAACGCCCGGTAGCGGGCGAATCTTCTTGATGATCATCTCCTGCAGATCGTCACGATCGTGACAGACAATGCCGATGATGAGGTCCCACTGGCCGGCGCAAATGCCGACGTAGTCGACCTCAGGATAGCCAGCCAATTGCTCCGCTACGGCCTCGACCCGATCGCCGGTGACCCGGAGCAGAACCTCGGCGGTGAGAAAACCGAGGCCGACTGCGTTGCTGGCCGCAACAATCTGGATGATCTTGCGGCGCACAAGGCGGGCAACCCGCTGGCGCACGCCCGCCTCGCTAATGCCGATATCGCGGGCAATCCTCGTGTACGGCCGCCGTCCGTCCTGCTGAAGATGAGCGATAATCCGACGGTCAATCTCATCAAACGACTCCCGGCGCATGAGCACCCCACTCCGTCTCGCTGATTTGCGCATCAAGCAGAACCGACGAATATCGTACACTACAAGCAGATCGTCTACGACCTCTCCCACAGTCGCAGCCCAGAGGAGGCATCCATGAAGATTCAACGTCGACCGTCAACGGCCTTGCTGCCGCTACCGGCCGTACTCGTTACCGTCGCCGACGGCAGCGGCCCGGCCGAGGGCAAAGGAAACATCGTCACCATTGCCTGGACGGGCACGGTAAGTTCGGTGCCACCGATGCTCAGCATCGCTGTGCGGCCATCGCGCTACACGCACACCCTCATCCAGGAGGCTCGCGAATTTGTCGTTAACCTGCCGCGGGCAGCTCAGGTGGAACAAGTCGACCTGTGCGGAATGGTCAGCGGCAGCGAGGTCGACAAGTGGACGGCAACCGGCTTCACCGCTTTACCAGCGAGCCAGGTCGCAGCACCGCTGATCGCCGAGTGCCCGATAAATATTGAGTGCGTCGTGCGCCACCAGCTCGACCTTGGCGCCCATCACCTCTTCATCGCCGAGATCGTCGCCGTACATTACGACGAGGAGCTGCTCGATTCTCGCGGCCACCTCAAAGCGGCCACACTCGACGCTCTCGCCTACGTCGACGGCGAATACTGGTCGCTCAAGGAGAAGATTGGCAGTTACGGTTTCTCCAAACGCGCCTACGAGAAGCGGCAAGCTGAGGCGAAGTAATCGCCAGCGGTTGGAACAGGGCACCGCGAAGGAGGACCAGCGACACGCACAGGCCGCCCTGCGCGGCTAATCGCGCAGGGCGGCGATAACAGCCGCGATGTAGGCTGGAGTCGTGCCGCAGCAGCCACCGACCAGATTCGCTCCCTGCTCAACCAGCAGTGGCGCCTGACTGGCAAAGTGCTCCGCTGTTTCATCGTAGACCGTGCGACCGTCTTCGAGGCGTGGCTGACCGGCATTGGGTTGCACGTGCAGCAATGCGTCTGAGGCAGCGCGGATCTCGCCGACGAGGCCAACGGCCTCGTCGGCGCCGAAGCCGCAGTTACAGCCCACGACATCGGCGCCAGCAGCCAGGAGCGTCTCGGTAGCCGTGCGTGGGTCAACCCCCATCATCGTGCGGTAACCACGCGGACCAAGCTTATACGTGAGCGAGACGAGCACGGGACGACTGCCGGCGGCGGCACGCGCCGCCTCGACAGCCAGCCGCGCCTCCGTCAAATCGAACAGAGTCTCGATGCTCAGTGCATCAACCCCACCAGCGACGAGAGCCGCCGCCTGTTCAGCAAACACATCGCGCAACTCGGCCGGCTCGAGATCGCCCATCGGTGTCACGAACTTGCCGGTTGGTCCCATGTCGCCGGCGACGAGGCGGCCCGGGTACTCGCCGTCGCGAACCGCGACGGCGAGCCGAGCCGCCGCCTCGTTGAGCGCCGCGACCTCTCCTCCACGTCCATACGCCGCGAGCTTCAGCCGCGAACCGCCAAAGGTGTTGGTCTGAACCATGTCTGACCCGGCAGCAAAGTAGGCGCGGTGAATGCCGGCGACGATCTCGGGATGACTGATGTTCCATTCTTCCGGGCAGGCGCCGGTGGGAAAACCGTGGCGCATCAGTTCTGTGCCCATCGCGCCATCGAGAATGACCGTGCGCTCGCGAGCCGTCGTCAATAAATCCATGTTACCCTCCTGGCTTCACTTCACGGCCGACTCAGACCCGGGCTCGATTCTACCAGCTCGGGCTCGTCTCGCGGCCGTCTCGCGAGCCAGACGTTCGGCCTCTCGGTGCGGCACGCGCAGACAGACACTCAGGGCGACCGCGGTGTCGCGTCGCGAAAGTCCGCGCGCCAGCAGTGTCGCAGCCGCGCTCGCCGACTCTGGGTCCCCTGCCGCCGAAGGCCGACCAGCGGCGGCTGGGCCCGAGTCGAGCACCACCGTCACCTCGCCTCTGACTGGCTCGCTAAACCGCATCGCCAGCTCGTCGAGTGAGCCCCGGACAACCTCTTCGTGCACTTTAGTGAGTTCGCGACACACCGCCCCGCGCGCCTGCGGAGCTACCTCGGCGAGCCAGGCAAGACTTTTCGCCAGCCGTGACCCGCTCTCGAAAGCGACGACCACTCCGCCTTGATACTGCCACGCTCGCCAGGCAGCGCACAGGGCTGCCTGCTTGCGAGGTAGAAATCCGACGAAGCGAAAACCAGTCTCATCGGCCAGCCCACTGGCCACAAATCCAGTCAGCGCCGCCGACGCACCAGGCAGCACTGTCAGATCCAGACCCGCAGCGACCGCAGACGCAACCAGGCGCATGCCCGGATCGGACACACCGGGCATGCCGGCGTCGGTCACCAAAGCAACCGCTTTGCCGTTCCGCAGCAATCCGAGCACGTACTCAGTTTTGGGTGCTTCGTTGTGCGCGAAAAAACTGGTCAGGCTCGTGTGGATATCATATCTAGCGAGCAGCTTACGTGTATGTCGAGTGTCTTCAGCAGCGATCAGATCCACGTCGCGCAGTGTCTCCAGCACACGCAGAGTCACATCGCCGAGGTTGCCGATCGGAGTCGCGCAGACATAGAGCATCTAAACTCAGTCCTCCCCGACAATGGCAGCCGCGCGCATGCCAGCGCACGCGGACCGGCAGACCGATGCAGAGACGTCATCGCCGGTCGCCCATGGCACGGCCGGTTGCTCGCTGCAGCCGTCCGTCTGCACAGCCAGTTCTCCGTGAGCGTTACCCATCCTTCACCCTCTGCTCAAACCCCGCCAACTCGCCCGCCGAGCACTTCTGCCGGCCAGCGAAAAGCTCCGCCAAGGGCGCCCAACCCCGGCGCCGGCGAGCACTCATCGTCGTCACCAAGCCTACCACCGCGACGTCGCGCACTACGGGCAAAAAAGAGGGGCCGGCCCTATGGGGCCGGCCCCTCTCGGTA
>JBKQWK010000293.1:0-5535 GCA_052139595.1 Thermoleophilia bacterium
CGCTCAGCAGCACCTCGGCCGTCGGCCGCCCGATCCGTGCCATCACTCCCTCCCCTCGTTGCCATCGTACGAGAGGAGTTCGTCATCGGCCTGCCTTTCCCTGCGAATTAACGCTTCAGGACACTAGTCGCGCTTGATCGAGGCGTCCGAGAGCACGTCGGCGGCTTCATTGACGTGCAGGCTCACGGACTCGAGGCGGCGCAGAAGTTCCCGCTGCTTGAGCAGGTCGGACGAGACTGGCTGACGCAGCAGAGCAGCCATATCGGCCTGGTAGAGCCGATGGATCCTGGTGGCCGCCTTCTTGGCCACAAACGCCGCCTCGACGATGCCTTCTGGTGCGCGCAGAATCGCATCCACCGCTCGACTCAGCTCCTGAACGGCACGAATCACCGCCGCCACCGGCGAAGACAGGCCCTTCGAATCCTTCATGCCGTAGAGGCTCCATTCGCGCATCAGGTCACGCAGGTCGTCGAGCACGTCGTCGATCGACCGCGAGAGCCGAAACAGATCTTCGCGGTCGATCGGCGTGACCAGCGCCGTGCTCAGTTCACGAATCAGCTGCGCCCGAATCGCGTCGCCCTGATGCTCGATCTCTTTCATCCGCTCGTAAGCCCACTTCTGGTCCACCCGCCCGTCGATGGCGTCGCTCATGACGATGGCGGCTGCCTTGGTCGCGTCAACCTGCTCTCTCAGCAGGTTGACGAAAGTGATGTTGGTGCGCCAGCCCAAGCCATGCACCAAGCCGGTGAAGAACCCCTTGGTCGGGATCACGGCGCTCTCCAGAAATCGCCACTTCATCGCAGCAGCCTCACGGCGCCGCTGACGATAAACGCCAAGGCGATGGACGCCGGCAAGGTCAACACCCAGGCGAGGCCGATGTTGGCCGCTTCATCCCAGCGGATTCGGCGTGCACCCCCCGTGATGCCAGTGCCGACCACTGCGGTCGTGGCGACCTGGGTCGACGAGACGGGCATGCCCAAAGCAGAACTGACAAAGACGACCAGGGCCGCCGAGAATTCGGCGGCGATATTGTTGGCACTGCGAACTCTGACGATGCGGTCACTGATGCGCCGACCAACCCGGCGAATCGCCAGCAGTGTGCCTAGGGCAAAACCCACCGCCACCAGAAGCTGGGGGCCCGCCCGCACCGGTACGGGGTCGAGCGATGCACCGGCAGCCACCGCCAGTATCGCCACCAGCTTCTGGGCATCGTTGGCCGAGTAGGCCACGGCCTGGGCGAGAAACCCGGCTCGCTCCAAATGCCGGGCCGGGCGCCCCGCGGTTACCCGGCGAGGTAGTCGCGCGACGACTCGCGACACCACGTAGGCAACCGCAATGCTGGCAAAAGGGGCAAGCACGCCGCTGGCGAGTGCTTGCCCCACCACTCCCCAGTTGACCGGCAGTCGGCTGCCGAGGCCGGCGCCGACAATACCGCCGATGAGAGCCAGAGTGAGACTGGTCGGGAAGCCGCGGCGCGTCAGATCGAAGACGACGACGAGCGCCGCCAGCACAGCCATAAGCAGAGCGGTTTTGCCCCCCTGGCCTTCAAACATGACCAGACGATGAGCAAACGTGGTTGCCACAGCAGTCCCGACCAAAGCCGGACCAAGACCGACGAGTACGACCAGAATCGACATTGACGCCAGCGGCGTCAGCGCATTCGTGCGCGTGCTGCCGGCGACAAGCGTGCTGCCGTCGCTGGCTCCGCTGCCGGCAGCAAAGGCCAGCGCCGCCACGAACAGGAGAAGTGTCTCGAAGCCAATCATCTGGCCATGATCCAGCCAGAAAAAACACGTTTCTGTGGCAGGTGACTGGTATGTACCATAATCTTCTATGATATGCTTCGCAGTGCTCATCCACAAGGCATGGAGACAGTTCTCGCCCGATTGATTGCGTAGCAGCTGGCTACGCAGCGGTTTGTGTAGGGTGGTGGTCAGAGTGACAAACACACGACGGGCGACGACGCAGTCAAGGCCCCTCTCGACGACGCAGTCAAGCCCCCTTTATCTGTGGGTTGCCTCACTGCTTCGCGATCAAATTGAAGCCGGGCAACTTGATCCGCACGGGCCGATCCCGTCAGAGAGAGTCCTGAGCGAGCGGTACGGCGTCAGCCGTATGACCGCTCGCCATGCCATGCAGACCCTCAAGCTGGAGGGGTACGTCTACCGGCACGCGCGCCGCGGCACCTTTGTCGCTGAGCCACGGCTACGATTCAGCGTCGGCAGCTTCACGCACACCATGACTGCCGGCGACCACACGCCGGGCAGCAGAGTTCTGGCGCTGAGCACCCTCGACCCGGATCCTGTCGTCGCCAACATGCTCAACATCCCGGCCGGCGGCAAGATCTACCTTCTGCAGCGGCTGCGCTCGGCCAACGGCGCTCCCATCGCCATTGAGAACATCCACCTTTCAGCCGAACGGTTTCCTGATCTGCTCAACTACGATCTTGCCGGTTCGTTATGGGAGCTACTCCGTTCACACTATGACGTGCGCCCGACCAAGGCTGATGCGCGCGTGGTCGCCGTTACCCTCGATTCCTTTGAGGCGGAGATCCTCGAAACAGAGCCCGGCAGTGCGGCTATCGCGCTCACACGCACGGTGTTTGACGCCGAGGGCGACGTGGTTGAGCTGGCCCGCGACGTCTATCGCGGCGACCGCGCCGAGTTCTACGTAACCGCATCGGTCGACGAAATCGTCGCCCCCATCGCCGCCGTGCGCTGAGCACTCAGCATCCGGCACGCCTGCCGCTGAGTGCTGACGCCAAGACGAACGTTTCTCCCCGGCAAGGCAGAGAAAGGAGCGCCATGGTCTGGCGTCGGCGAAGCGCTCGGTACCGGGCTGCGGCGGCCCTGGTGTTCATACCGTTGGTCGCCGTCATCGGGATCGCGCTGCTCACCCTCAGCGCCTGTGGATCTGCCGCGCCGGGCGGCGCCGGCCAACCGCGGCCGAGTGCCGTCAGCCGGCCGGCGTCGAGTGTGCCTTCCGCGGAGCCGTCGGCCACGCTGTGCGGGCTGATCGGCCAGCTAAATGGTCTCGACGTGCGCCGCGCCGATGCGTTGCCGCAAAACCACACGCAGTTCACCTTCCCAGCCGAGGTGACGGTCACTAACCGAGCAGCAGTGCAGGCAGTAGCCGAAGCCCTGTGTGCGCTGCCACCGCTGCCGGCCGGCGTTTTCAACGGCCCAGCGGACTTTGGCATCACCTACCAGCTCGTCTTTAGCGCCGGCAAGCGCCGCTTGCCAGCCGTCACCGTCGCTGCCGGCGGTCTGCAGACCGTGCGTGGCCTTGGTCGCATCCGTTGGCTTTTGGCGCCCTCGGGCTCATCGGCTCGTTTCTGGCACACCCTCGGGATGGCGATGGGCCTCAGGTCGGCAAGTAACGCGACCTTTGCCGGCACTCGGCCGGCGGGTGGATGAAGACGGAGGAGAGGTACTGCGCGCCAGCAGTCGGTGCCAACCTCAGGCCACCTCGGCCCGAACCGGCTCGTCGGCGGTCGCGATTGACGCGACGATCGTCTCGTCGGCAGGCGCCGTCGACTCGGTCGATGCCTCCGGCACATGGACCGGCGCGAGCGAACTCTCACTCGCGCAGAGCGGGCAGAGGAGCAAGTAACCTTCAGCTCCCTGGAAGAGTTTCACTCTCTCACCGGTGAGCAGATGCCGGCCACAGACGTCGCAGGTTCCCGGCTCAGCGTTCCACGGCGCCGGCCCGCCAAGGGCAGCGCGAATCGTCGAAGCGCGCCGGCGCGCCTCCGCCGCGCGGTCGCCGGCGACTCCGTCGGCGACCGACGACGGGTGAACGGCCAGCCGCACCGGGGCGAACGCCTTGGCAAAGCCACGTTCTGCCCGCGCCGCAATGTCCGGTAGCGACACGCTGACAAGATGTTGACGAGAGATCGGGTTGTTCATCGGCTCGCACCTCCATGCAGAAGCTCTGGCAGCCGCGCAAGCCGCAGCGGCACCTCTTTCTAGTACGCTTCCCGACCCGGCCACTTCAGTAACAGCCGCCGCCCGGCGACCCGGCACCACGTCGTACATACGCGCGACCCGGCGCTGGGTCGTACTTGGCTCGCGACCCCGCGCCGGGTCGCATAGGATGACGGGCAGCGAGAAGGTGAGGTCACGGGGTGAAGCGGGGGGCGACGCCACTCGGGGGTCGTAAACGGCGAATCCGGCAGCGGACGGACGTCGCTGCGCCCAGGTCGTCATGAGCGGCGTCCTCAAAACTTCGCTGCGCGATCTGCGCACCTACCCGCGGTCGCTCTGGATCCTGTTCATCGCCACCTTCGTGTACACCGCCGGGTCCGGCCTTGCCTTTCCACTCGAGGGCATCTACCTACGCACGCACCTGCATGCCTCGTGGTTCACGATCAGCATCCTGTTCGGCCTCCTCGGCATTCTGGCCTCACCGTTTCAGATCATCGGTGGCGCCGTGACCGACCGAGTCGGACGGCGGATCCCGATGATCGTCGCCTCGATCAGCGGCATCGTCTGGTTCGTCGGCTTCGCCTTCGCCGGGCAGGCCTGGCAAGTTGGCGTCCTCGTCGTCATCGAGAGTGCTCTCGGCTGGCCACTGTTTCTGACCTCGAGCAACGCGATGATCGCCGACGTCTTGCCGCAGGAAAGGCGCGCCAACGCCTATGGCCTCATCCGCACCGCCATGAACGTCGGTGTCGTTCTGGGGCCGGCGGCCGGCGGCATCGCCCTCGGCTTTGGCTTGAGCTTTCGCGACATCTTTCTCAGCGCTGCCGTCGGCTGCGCCGGCTTTCTGACCTTGATCCTGATCTGGGTTGAGGAGACGCGGCCGGCGGCGGCGCGCCAGAAGGGAGCCGCCAAGCAGGTCGGTTACCGGCTGGTGATGCGCGACCGGCAGTTCCTCATGTTCTGCGCCGTCGCCTTACTCGCCCTGATCCCCTTCGGTCAGTTCGGCGCCATCTACTCGACCTACATCACGACCGTCATGGGCGTCAAAGACAGTACCTGGCCCCTGCTGCTGGCGCTCAACGCCGGCATCGTCGCGGCGCTGCAGTTCGTCGCTATCGCCCTTTCACGCGGGCGCAATCCGATGCGGCTGATGGCCTTTGCCAGCCTGCTCATCGCTATCGGCGTCGGCGGCGTCGCCTTTGCCCACTCGCTGACCACCCTCGTCATTCTCGTGGTCATTTTGAGCATCGGTGAGATCTTCTTTTCGCCCATCGCCTCGTCGGTCGTCTCCGACATGGCCCCCGAAGCGATTCGCGGCCGCTATATGGGCGCCTGGACGGTGATGTGGAACGGTGGCGCCTCGGCAGGACCGTTGCTGGGCGGCATCCTCATCGGCTCGATCGGCGGCCGAGGGGCGTTCGGCACCGTGCTCGTACTCGGCCTCATCGGCGCTGTGCTCTTCATGCTGCTCTCGACGAGGCAAGGACAACCGCTGACGATGATCACGCAGGAGTCGGCGCCGGTCGTGCGCGACGCCGAGCGACCGACGTAGACGGCGAGGCGAATCGGCAGCGCGGAGGCCACGGCCGGCCGCGGCCAGCGGACGTAGCCG
>JBKQWK010000294.1:0-9236 GCA_052139595.1 Thermoleophilia bacterium
TCGACTGGGTCGTCATGAAGATTGCGCGCCGCGCGCCACAGATCGAGCAGGGGGCCGCGCACGTAGGGGTACTTCACGCGTCCAGGTTCGTAGGTATACCAGGAGAACGTTGCCCCGCGGGGGCAGCCACGGGGTTCCTGGTTCGGCATGTCGGGGGAGGTCTCTGGATAGTCGGTCTGCTGCGCCTCCCAGATGATGATGCCATCGCGCACGAGGACCTTCCAGGAGCACGATCCGGTGCAGTTGATGCCGTGGGTTGTGCGTACTTCTTTATCGTGTCGCCAGCGATCGCGATAGAAATCTTCGCCACGGCGAGAGTCGTTGCGCAACACCACACGGCCGTCGTCAGTGGCCGTACCGCGACTGACATAGCGCGCCCGAGCCAAGAGCGCCTGGACTGCTGACTCGCGTCCTGGTATCAGCCCGGCGTGTCCCTTGGCAGGCTTGCTCATGTTCCCTCCAACGCTTTCTCCACTGACCGCAGGTGCGCGGTCGACTCAGACCTGTCTCCCGCCCGGTCTGCGTTAGCTTTCGCCGACATGGCAGGTGGTCGGGAAAAGCCTGCAACGTCGACCTTGTCTCCGAGGACTCTCGGGATCGCACGCATAAAGTATCGCATTGCCGGCGGCATTTGGTGACGCATGGCTTGACTTTAATCAAGAGCTGAGCCTGCCGGTTGCTCGTTGGGGGACACGCGATTGTCGCCGTATAGCCTCGATGTTAGCATCGAAACGTGTACCAAGAGGCGGGCGAGGCAGTCAAGCCCAGCGCAAGTGGGCACGTCTCGGGACAAATCTGGGCCAAGGGTGCGCTGCATCGGTTCTGGATCGTCCCGTACCTCTCAACGGCCGCCGGCGAAGGCCGGCCTCAAGGAGGTCAGCATGACGAAGTGGCAGTGTGGTTTGTGTCCCTACATCTACGACCCGGCACTCGGCGATCCGGACAACGGCGTCGCTCCGGGAACGTCGTTCGAGGAGCTGCCCGGGGACTGGGTGTGCCCGGATTGTGGCGCCGAAAAGGAGTTCTTCGCGCCGATCAACTGATGGATCCGACATGGCGTCTCCGGGGCGCGAAGTTCGCGACCAACCAGCGGAAAAAGGAGCGATAGATGGAGGCTGAGCGACATCGGCAGCGTATTGCCAGATGCACAACGCTGATGCGGGATAGCGGTCTAGACGTCCTTCTGCTCACGAAACCGGCGAACATGACGTACCTGACCGGCGATGGGCGACTCTGCGCCTACGCGATGATTACCAGAGAGGGCGTCGTTGCACTCGGAGTGCCGGTGACCGATGTTGAGGATGTGAGCGCCCTGGCCGTGTTCGACCTCATCGTCGGCTTCGACGATGAGGTGGGCATGATCCACTCCATCGCCCACTTCTTCAAGGAGCTGGGCTTTGAGCAAGGTACCGTGGGCCTTGAGAACACATTTCTTACCGGTGCGATGCGCGGTGTGCTGACTCATCCCCACGCGAAGCCGGCCGCAGTGGAGGCGAAGGACTGCACGCACGTCATGACGCAACTGCGCATCGTCAAGGACGACGACGAGGTGGCCTACATCCGGGCTGCAGGCAGGGTCGCGGCCATCGGCATGGCCGCGTCTGTGACGGCCGTGCGGCCAGGTGTGAGCGAGAGCGAGGTCGCCGGCGCGGGGGAGTACGCCATGCGCCAGGCCGGCGCCGAGGAGTTCTATCGGAGCTACGTCAGCTCGGGGCGTCGCACCAGTATCGC
Organism: Thermoleophilia bacterium; assembly: GCA_052139595.1. GTDB lineage: Bacteria > Actinomycetota > Thermoleophilia > UBA2241 > UBA2241 > JBKQWK01. The sequence goes on from JBKQWK010000294.1 coordinate 1,732, forward strand.
GCACGGCTTACCAACCACCGCCAAGGTAAAGACAGGCGACTTGGTGATGATCGACCTGCACCCGGTCGTGGACGGCTACAGCGCAGACATCTGCCGCACCGTGTGCGTCGGCCAGCCGAGTGCCGAGCAACGGGCGGTCTACGACATCTACCTGCACGCCCTTGAGGCCACGATCGCCAAAGTGACGGCCGGTGTGGAGATGGTTGAGCTCGAGGAGACGATGCACGCTGTGATGCGCGACGCGGGTCACGGCGATCACATCTTCGGACCGCCCATCCATGGCGTGGGACTGGAGTTCGAGGAGCCGCCGCTGCCAGCCGGCCATGCTTTCTTCCACGGCGAGGCAGCTCCGCCACCACTCGCCGCCAACACGGCTATCGCGATCGGCAACTGTGGCCTTTATGCGGGGCCTTGGGGCATTCGCGTTGAGGACACGGTCATCGTTGGCGCAGAGGGAGCGGAAATCGTCACCGCATTCAGGTACGGGCTCACCGTGTGAGCCTTGGCTTCCTTTGCCGGTGCCGAGCGCAAAGAGCATCGGGGTGCGGCGGCCTCTCGGCGAGGTACTGCGCTGACGCCCGTCGCCGATGGATGCCTGATTTCAGTGCGGTGGGAGTGGTTGCGCCACGAGGGTCGCACCGTCACGTCCGCGACATAAGGCAGCGCGGACATCTGAGGTCTGCTCCCAATGCTGCCCGATACTCCGCCGATGGGTAGCCGCGGCGAGTCTTGGGTATGCTCAAAATCGGACTGCATTAGTCCTGTTATCGTGGAATGAGGGAAGTCATGGATACCTATGATGTTGCCGTCGTCGGTGGCGGACCGGGGGGGCTCGCGACGGCGATGTACGCGAAGATGCGTGGGCTCTCGACCGTAGTCTTCGAGGCCGAGGCCTTCGGCGGGCAGCTCATCAACCTCTACCCCACGAAACCGGTAAGTAACTTTCCCGCGCAGCCGGAACTGGCCTCGGGCGAACTCGCTCGCCGATTGGCCGACCAGGCCGACCACTTCGGCGCCGAACTTGCCGAGTACGAAGCGGTTGAGCACGTCGGCCGCGTGGACGGGCAGTTCAGGTTGCGCACCGACAAGCGCGAGCTGTGCGCCGCCAGTCTCATCCTGGCACTTGGCCTGGGCCGCTTTACGCCGCGCAAGCTGGGCTTGGCAAGCGAGGATCGCTTCCTTGGTTCGGGCCTCACCTACCGGCTGCCGAAGCTCGATGAGATTACCGCCAAGCGCGTGATCGTCGTCGGCGGGGGCGACAGCGCCGTGGACGTGGCGCTGTTATTGGATCGCGTAGCCGACGTCACCTTGGTGCATCGCCGCGAGGCGTTGCGGGCGTTCGCACACTCGCAAGCGCGTCTGCGCGATTCGGACGTACGCCTGCTAGGCAATGCCCAAGTCGTGGGCTTGGGCGGCGAAGAACGGCTCGAGCACGTGATCGTCTCACTGGAAGACGAGAGCAGCTTGGAAATTCCCACCGACCTGCTCCTGGTGAGTGTTGGCCAGGTGCCGGACCTGCGCGGCGTCCGGGGCTGGGATCTGCCGCTGGGTGACTGTCACCAGCTCGTGAACTCGGCCATGGAGACCGAGATCGGTGGCGTGTTCGCGGTGGGCGACTTCGCTGATTACCCGGGCAAGGTGAAGATGATCGCGACGGCCGTGGCCGAAGGATCGACCGCCGCGGCCGCGGCCGAGCGCTTTCTGATGACGGGCGGGCTGGGGCGGGCCGCCTGAGACCGTGCGCCTACAGGTCTGTCTTCGTGGGTAACGTAGGCGTGCTGTGTGAGGACAGAAAGGAGGAAGGTCGTGACGATTCGTTTGAAGCGAGCTTATGAAGCCCCGTCACCTGTCGACGGAGTGCGGATACTGATCGAGCGGTTGTGGCCGCGTGGGCTCAGTAAGGAAAAGGCCAACGTGGACGCCTGGTTCAAAGAGGTGGCTCCGAGCGCCGATCTGCGACGCTGGTTCGGCCACGAACCTGCCAAATGGGAGGAGTTCCGGCGTCGCTACCGTGATGAGCTGCGCGAGCGGCCTGAGCAGGTGCAACGACTGAGGGGCCTCGTCGAGGCGGGTCCCGTGACGTTCGTGTACGGATCCCGCGACCAGGAGCACAACGCCGCCATGGTGCTCAAAGAGTTCCTCGACAGCGGGGGTGCAGAGGAGTCGGCTGGGAAGGCCGCATGAGCGGCCGCATGGACCCGGACCCGACGAAGAGGGTCAAGAGCACAATGAGGTTCGCGCTTTACCCGCGGCCGCCGTTCCGGCTCGACACCACCGTCCTCGTGCCGCGGCGAAACGCGATGAACGCGGTCGTGCTCTGGGGCGCGCCATATGTCGGCGCGACCTCGATTGTGGGCGGGTCGGCGATGAACGACGTGAGGGGAACAGCTGCATAGCGGGGCCACGATGGCAAGGCCGCAGCCGGCCGTGGATGGCGCGACGCGACGTGCGGGAATAGAAAACAGGAGACGTCCGCGGCTGGCAGAGGCCAGCCCGACGAAGGTGATTGATATGCAGAAGTGGCAGTGCAAGGTATGTCCGTATGTGTACGACCCGGAACTCGGCGACCCGGACAACGGCATTCCTCCCGGAACGCCCTTTGAGGACTTGCCAGATGATTGGCTCTGCCCGGAATGTGTTCTCGGAAAGGAGTTCTTTGAGCCTCTCGACTAGCGCGTGGTGGCGCCTGCCGAGACGCGATCGTGAAGGCACCGAACGATGATCTTCGTAGCGGCGCGCCGGAGAATGTGGGCACGGAACTGTGAAACTTCTCTCCGACGGCGGCCATCCTGCTTCCCGTGCGCAAGATCAGACGTGTGGAATCAATCATCTAGTCGCTGGTGGGTCGGCTCGAAGGGGCCGTCTAACGTTGAACCTCAGAACTAGTGTTCGACAAAACTGCTAAACGGGGGAGAGATGGCCATACCACTAATCGATGAGGATCTGTGCTCGGGCTGCGGCACGTGCGAAGTGGTCTGCCCGGACGTGTTCGTACTGGGCGATGACGGGCTTGCTCATGTCGTTGAAGGCAGCGACTGTGATGATGCCGGCTGCTGCGAAGAAGCTGCGGAGTCGTGTCCCGAAGAAGCAATCACTCTTGACGATTGAAGTAGACTTCCGGAAACGTAGGCAGAACGGCTGACCGCTGGAGACCGAATGGCATCGACACAGATTCTCGTCACGGGAGCGACCGGCACGGTGGGCAGCGAGATTGTGAGTCAGCTGCGGGTCGCCGGAGTTCGTGTGCGGGCGGCCTCGCACTACCCTGATCGCACGGCATATTCGCGTGCTGCGGCGAACGAGTATGTCGAAGTGGACTTTCGCCGACCCGAGACGCTGACGACTGCCTTCAACGGGGTCGATAAAGTCGTGATCATCACTCCCGAGGCGCCCGATATGGCTGATATAACGGCGCACTTGGTCAAGGCGGCTGAGGACGCCGGCGTACGGCACCTCGTCAGGCTTTCAATGTTGCACGCTGGGACCGGGGTTGGCGGTCCGTTACTGGACTGGCACGCCAAGGCAGAAGAGATCGTCGAAACGTCGTCCATTCCGCACACGTGTCTGCGGCCGAACTCGTTCATGCAGAATTTCATTGGCATGTATAGTCCGGCTATCCTGGCCCTGGGAGCGTTTTATGCGCCCTTGGGTAGCGGGCGCATCAGCTACATTGATGTTCGCGATGTGGCTGCCGCGGTGGTAGAGGTGCTCCTGACGAACGGGCATGAGCACCGCGGGTACTCATTGACGGGTCCAGAGGCGCTCTCTCATGAGGAGATCGCCGGCATCCTCAGTCGTGAAGTTGGCAGACCGATCGCTTACGTCGACACGAGCGAGCCAGCGGCTTGCGCGGCGATGATTCGGCGAGGAGCTTCGGAGCGACTGCTTGAGGCGCTGTGCGAACTTTGGCAGGCGATGCGCATGGACCAGTTCGCTGTCACCACCCTGGGATTTGAGGAGCTCGTCGGTCGTAAGCCGAGAAGCTTCGAGAGTTTTGCTCGTGACCACCGTCGGCTCTTCAAGGTCGGGTCGAAAAGACCGTGAGAGAGCTGCAGAAAAGGTTCTGTGTTGCGGAAGGTGTTCCTGTAACCCGCGTTGATCAATCTGACATGTATCCCAAGCGGCAATCTGCATGGACGGTTGTCGGAAGGACAGTAACTGTAACCTCATCCCCTGAAATCGGTCCAGGTTGAGGTTATGGTTTTCGGAACACGAAAGAGGAGTCAAGTGCTGCCTGCGGGGGGTGGGAAAGGGCAGCCTTGGCGGGCCACCTTTTTCGCATCGTCCTCGTCGGCGTTCCGTTGCTGCGGAGAAGCCCGCGCCGCGCCCGACTTCGCAACGTTGTCACAGCCCGCGCTGTTCTGTGCTGTCTCCGATCCTCCTGCTCAGAGCGCCTCCTGTCGACGTACTGCTGACTCTGGCTTTGGCTAAGCTTGTTGAATGAGCCGCTAGAGACATCGACCTGATCGCAGAACGACCTCAAGGCAAAGGCACTTCCTGCCACCTGGAGTTGGAGAGTCAAGCGGCCGGCTCGCCAACGTCAATAGCCTGCCAGGGTTAAGCAGGTATCCTGCCGCTCAGACAAGCGCAAACGCGCCCAGTACCGCATAGATGCCAACGCCGATGACAGCCGCGGCCAGTACCCAGGCAAGCCACTTATGCAGGCCGTGCATACGATCGGCGGGCGCCAAGGCGCGCCGCTCAAGCAGCAAGAGAAAACCCAAGACGATTGGCAGGAGGGCCGCGTTCATGACTTGTACGTCGACGCTCAAGTTGACGAGGTTAGGCGCGACGACGACGGCACCGGCGCTGACGATCAGGGCGCCAGCGCTGAGAAGATAGAAGCGCCAGGCTGTGCGCACACCGGCGTTGAAGCTATGACACCAGCCTCTGGCTTCGCAGAGGCCCCACGCTCCGGCTACCGAGACGACGAGGGCGGCAACCACGGCAGCGCCGAGCATACCGAGACCAAAGAGCAGGCGAGCATAGGTGTGCCCCAAAAAGGGCACTAGGGCGGTTGCGATCTGGCCGATGGAGGTGAGCGCGGCTCCCGGCTTGGTTCGCCCGATGGTGGCGGCAGTGGCGACGACGATCGCAATCATCACCACCTGAGTCAGGACCGAGCCCAGGGCGGTATCGGCTTGGGCCATGCGCAAATGCTTGCGGGTGATGCCTTTGTCGATCACCGCCCCCTGCTGGTAGAAGATCATCCAGGGCATGATCACCGCGCCCACGTTGGCGGCCACGAGCATCAGGTAGGCGTGCTGCGAGACCAGCGAATGGCTCAGTCCGTGCGCCAGTTGCCCGCCGTGGGGATGGGCGAGCAAGGCCGCTGGAATGAAGGCCAGCTCGAGCAGGCCGAGGACGATACCAACCATCTCCACGCGGCGGTAGCGGCCGGCCGTGAAGAGGAAGCTCAGAGCCGCCGCTGCCAGGGGCACGCTGACCCAATCGGGGATGCCGGCAAGCTCTCCCGCCCCGGCAATCCCGGCGAACTCGGTGATCAGGGCGCCCACACAGGCGATAAACAACGTCCCTGCTGAGAGTAGCGCCCAGCGCTTGCCGAAATAGCGGCGAACGAGCGCTCCGTGGCCCTCTTGTGTGAGCACGCCCAGGCGCACGGTGATCTCCTGCACGATGAAGAGGATGGGGATGAGCAGCAGCTCGGGCAAGATGAGCCGGTAGCCGAACTGCGTACCTGACTGGGCGGCGGTCACAACGCTACCGGCGTCGGTGTCCGCGAGCATGACGATGAGGCCCGGGCCAAAGACTGCCAAAACGCCCAGCCACAGTCGCCGCCGGGGAGAGGAAAGCCCCGTCATGCGGGTGCCCGTCGGTGAGGCGGCAGTTCTGCTGGCCGGCGGTGCGATCGCTTCGTCAGCGAGAGATTCGCTCTCAAGCGTCAAGGAAACGTCAGCCTCGGCCAGCAAGAGTCGGCCCGCCGCTTCGTCCTCAAGCACCTCAACCTCAGATCCGTGGGCCACCGGAACGCACCTCCCGCACGGAGATCTTGTCAGCGACCTCGCGGCCCAATGCGTAGCGGGCGCGCCCGACGCGGATCAGTAGAGGTCCAGCGAAGGGTGCCACCTCTTCAACGGCGACAAGCGTCTCCGGCAAGAGTCCGAGTGAGGCCACGTAGCGCAAAAAGTCGGGCCGTTCGTCGGTGACGCAGCTGATGATGCCACGCTCACCGACACCAAGCTCGGTCAGAGGGCGTCCCTCGTCTGCCGGTAGCTCGCCATCCTCTCCCGGAATGAGCTGACCGTGTGGGCATCTCTGGGGATGGCCCAGCCGCGCGTCGAGTCGCGCTGCGACCTCAGCAGAGAGGACGTGCTCAAGCTTGCAGGCTTGGTCGTGGACCTGGTCCCAGGGCAGGGCCAGGTAGTCGGTCAGAAAGCGTTCGCTGAGGCGGTGGCGGCGCACCAGGGCGGCCGCCTCGACATGGCCCGTCGCCGTCAGAACGACACGGTTGTCGTGGTCGCGGGCAACAAGGCCCTTCTCAGCGAGCCGTGCGACCATCTGCGAGACGGAGGGGGCGGAGAGAGCGAGTTCTGCTGCCAGGCGGGAGATGGTGGCTCCCAGGGGACGCCGGGCGAGCTTGAAGATGGCCTCCAGGTACTCCTCGGCGCTCTCGCTGCGCTGGCTCATTGGCGGCTCCTTCATCAGGTATTAGGTTAGCCTACAGAAGTGTGTTCGTCAATGGTAAAGCTTTACTGTAGCGTCGCCTTCGGACCGAGCAAGCCTATTTCGTCTCGATGTTGCGGCCTGCTTGAGCCCCACCTGCCACCCGGCCTATTGATTGCCGAGGTTGGACTGGTCCCTCCTCCTGTTCCGTGGTGTCGTCCTTAGCCGCTGGGTGCCGAACGATGCCAGGGAAACGCCACTCTCATGGCCTGCCCTGTCCGACGCGCCGCCCGTTTCTCCCGCAGACGGGGGGTGGCGTCAGCGCCTTGTCAGCGCGGCGATGATGCCCGCACAGCCCCAGCCTGCGAGCGGTCGGTGAACGTCGCGCTTGTGCTGGTCGGCCACTGACTGGCGCCCTCACCCGCCGCGGTCGTGCTCCTTCCGCCTTCTCACCAGATCTTCCCGTGCTGACCCCAGAAGTTGGGCTCCACCTCCGGCAGTGTGTAGGCCGCACTCATCACCGGCAGATTAACAAGCAGGTAGCGCAGGGCATCGAGGGGATGGGAGTACAGTTCATGGTCAGTATCGTAGATCTCGACCTGACCACGTTTTGGTTTGACCTCGCTGAGAGCCCGGATGAGCCCCGCACAGCGGCTGGCAACAACGAGTGGCTGCACTTCATCGGCCAGTAAGTCCATGATGCGCACGCAGCCATCACGCACGGAGGAGCTTCGGCCCTGCGGGTTTAAGCCCTGACGGCGAAAGATTTGAAACTCACTCTCGGCTGTCTGCACGTTGACCGCCGTGCCGGCCGGGTCGCAGTAGCTCGCTTGCACCGGCACAACGAGGCTAAAGCTCTGCTCTGTCTCTTTGATCAGGGC
>JBKQWK010000295.1:0-5573 GCA_052139595.1 Thermoleophilia bacterium
CTCTGTTGGCGTTGCCAGGATCTCGTCCATCGCCGAGCAGGCAAATCTGATCCCCTCATCGAGATGAAGGCGGCCATGGGCTCACTGCTTAACGGCCTCTATCCCGAGTTCGAGCCGGCTGAGTGGCTGACCGCGCCGGCAGACAAGCGCGCGGCCCGTGCAGAACTTCTCAAGACCATAGAAGAGGAGCAACCGCTCCGCGCGCAGGAGACGCGCGTCTACTGTCTGCGCCTCGCGCAGGCGGGACTCTCCTGTCGCCACATCGCACTGCTCGTCGACATATCGAAAAGCAGCGTGCAGCGCTACCTGGCTGGCGGTCGCGCTACCATCGACATCAAGGCTCTCGTCGCTGAGCGTCTGGCGCGCTACCACGAGACGCACCCACCCTCGTTTGGGCAGCTGCGCCGCTTCGCGCGCGAGCGCTATCGCGCCGAAGCCGCCGCCGGCGAGCGCGAGGAGAAGCTCTTTCTGCCGGGAGAACCGTGTCCGTAAGCGGACAGTGCTGATAGCGACTGGCACAGGTTACGTAAGCAGGGCGGCGATCGCGGCGGCCGCCGCCTCGTCTTGCTGCGGCAGGACGTGGGCGTAGACGTCCAAGGTAAAGGCTACGGTTGAGTGGCCGAGGCGCCCCGAGACGATGCGCGGGTTGATGCCACTGGCTAAAGCCAGACTGGCGTAGGTATGTCTGAGATCATGCAGGCGGATCGCTGGCAGACAGGCGGCCTGGAGGTGGTTGCGAAATGCCTTACTGACCGCGTAGGGCTCAAGCTGGGCACCGTTGGGGCGCACGAAGACGGAGTCTGAGCTCTGCCAGGCTGCCCCGGCCTGGCTCCGCTCAGCAGCCTGCCGGGCAGCGTGTGCCTGCAGCGTTGCGAGTGTTTCGCGATCGAGAGCCAGCGTCCGTCGACCCTGCCTGGTCTTTGGTTCACAGAGGTGGGCAACGCCGTTGACTGGCACCAGGGCGCGGCAGATCGAGAGGCGGCTCGCCTCCATGTCGAGATCACCCCACTCAAGGCCCAGTGCTTCGCCGCGGCGCATGCCGGTGAGGGCCAAGAGACGCCAGAGAGCAGTGAGGCGATCGTCGCGCACACTCTCAAGAAAAGCAGCCAGCTGAGCAGCACTCCAGACCGTGCGCTCCTCGTGCTCGGCACTGACCTTTGGTGGATCGACAGCGGCAGCCGGGTTGACCGTCAGCCGGCCCCAGCGCACAGCGTCACGCAAAGCGCGATGGAGGGCGGCATGGACACGGCGTACCGAAGAGGCCGAGAGACCGCCACTGCCACGCACGCGACCCGCCTGGAGAAGATGGGCATAGAGGCCGTTGATCTCGCTGGCCGTGAGCTGCTGCAGCTTGAGGCAACCGAGGCGGGGAATGATGTGGTCGCTACAGAGACCCTTGTAGCTTTCGTAGGTAGTCTCGCGCAGACTGCCCCTGATCGTCGGTAGCCACTCGGTGAGGAGAAACTCGCGCAGGGTCACGTGGGTTGCCGGTACGAAGCTTGCCGCCGCGACCGCCGCGACCGCCTTGGTCATCGCTACCTGGCAGTCCTTGCGGGTGCGAAAGCCGCCTTTCGTCTGGCGGCGACGCTCATCGGCCTCGCTGAGCTTGCCAGCGCACTGGGGACAGCGTTCTTTGGGGCGACGCTCGACCCAGAAGCGCTTGCCGCAAGACTGACAGCGCTGGGCATGGGCCATGCCGATGTCGATGATGTACTCCCAGCCGCCGGCGGGACTGCGTTTGCGCAGCGAGCCCTGCATGGTCTTTTGCCACCTCCCCTTGCTGCTGTCGTTCGTCGACCTCGGGCGACAACAGCATGGCTCTACGTGAGGCCGCCGGGAAGTCAGGTGGGCGGGCCAAAAGCACGGCATCTGCCGCACACGGCGACCACTGTGGTGCGCCCGCCTCGTCGCTGCCGTCTCGCCCGGACAAAGGGCCGCCACTCTCGGTGCCGGCAACCTTGTGCGTGACGATCGCAAGCCCCATCTACGATGAGGTCGTTGAGCAGCTGCCCGGGAGCCTTCGCTCGTAGCGGCGCCGCAGGCGGCAAAGATTCCCTGCTCGGGACACCCGTTCTCAGAAGACACGAGAAGGTGGAGGCGGCGCCGACTCGCTCAGCGCGTAGCCCATGGTGCGATAGCCGGCGAGGCGCTTGTGATACATGCGCATGAGCACCGGCAGGCGCTCATCGACGTAGTCATAGATGAGCACGTCATCCTTGCCTACGTGCTCGCGGTGCAGACGCCCGGCGTACTGTTGCAACGTGCCTCTCCAGGCAACGGGCAGGGCGAGAAACAGGGTGTCCAGGCGGGCGTCATCGAATCCCTCACCGACGCAGCGGCCGGTGGCGATGATCAGCCGCGCTGCCTCGGGCGCCAAGGCGGCGAGCGCTGCGGCGAGAGTGCCGCGTTTCTTGGCGCCCATCCCGCCCGACATGACAAAGACGTTGCCTACCGACGCGGCCAGCATGGCCGCCAAGAGATCGCGGTGCTCAGTGCGCTCGGTGAGCACGAGCGGCGAACGGCCGGCAGCGACGGCGCTCGAAACGTCGGCGACGATGAGCGCGTTGCGGTCAGCATCGGCGGCCAGCGCCGAGTAGATGGCCTGGATGCCCGGCTCGCTCGCCGTCTCCGCGAGCGTGAAGTCGGTGCGCCGCGCAACAACCAGGCGCTTCAGCGCTCGCCGGGAGGTCTCGCCTTTGAGATCCGTGCGGTAGCGGATCGGCCCGCACTGCATGGTGATGATCGGCTGATGACCGTCGCGGCGCACCGGCGTCGCCGTGAGACCGACCACGTACCGCGCCCGCACCTGCTTAAGCACGCGCTCGAAGCTGAAAGCCGAGAGATGGTGACACTCGTCGACGATCACCTGGCCGTAGTCGGCCACGAGGTCGGCGATTTCACCCTTCTTATTCAGGGACTGGATGATCGCGATGTCGAGTTTGCCCGTCGCTCGTACGCGGCCGCCGCCGATCACCCCGACCGCTGTCTCGGGCAGATCGAGGAAGGTCAGCAGGCGCTCGCGCCACTGGTCCATGAGCTGGCGGCGATGCACGAGGACGAGGGTATTCACACCGCGAGCGGCAATCAGCCAGGCGCCGACGACCGTTTTGCCAAACGCGGTGGCGGCACAGAGCACGCCACAGTCGTGGGCCGCGAGCGCCTCTGCCGCTGCCATCTGCGGCGTCGTCAGCTCTCCCACGAAGCGGACCGCAAGCGGCTCGCCAGCGGTGCGCTGATCGCTCAGGCGCGGCTCGATGCCGTGGCTTTTGAGCAACTCAAGCGTTGCCGTAAGGCAGCCGCGGGGCACGGCGATGTGCTCGCTAAACTCCTCGGCACAGGAGATCAGCCGCGGCTTGGCGAACGTCGGCAGGCGCAGGGCCTGGGCGCGGTAGAACTCCGGGTTTTCGAACGCGGCGAGACGGATGATCCTGTCCAGCATGGCCTGCGGAAGGCCCTGCTTGGCGACGTAGACGAGGTTAGCGTACATGACCTCGACGGTCTCAGGAAACGGTCCGTCAAGGCGCTCTTCGAGACGCCTGCCGGAAGGCGGCAGGGTCCACGGCGCCGCTTCGTTCTCGGCCACGGCGATGCGTGCTCCCAGGGCGTCGCCGCCAGCCAGCGCACGCGCCAAGGCGCCTTCCACCTCGGCCAGCGACAGGCGCCGCACCGCCGCCAAAAAGCGCCACTGGTCAGACACGGCTTGAAAGCCGGCAGCGACGAAGACGCTCCTGCCTTGGGCGCGCGGCGCGGATTGCAGGGGTAAGGCAATGAGGTTACCGAAGCCGCCCTGAGGAAGCGTGTCCTGGCCAGGAAAGAGGCGGTCATAGGAGTCAAGTCCGAGTTCGTGCCGCTGCGCTGTCGCCCGGGTTATGAGCGCCGCGCCGAGGCGCCGCGCCTGGGCTGCCGCAATCGCCTGGCTGAAGAAAACCCAGAGGTGGGCACCGCAGCCCGAGCGCGAGATCTCGACATACGCCGCTACCCTGGCGTATTCGCAGGCCGCCATTACAACCGCCACGTCACGACGCCAGTCGGCCTTGTCAAAGTCAAGCACGAGAAAGCGGCAGGTCTCGTCTGACAAAAGCGGGTAGACGCCAATCGTCTGGCGGCCGGTGAGATGATCACGGACGACGCGATCGGTAAGTGGTAAAAGGACGCGCTGCGCGCAGGCGGAGCACTTCACCTGCGGCTTTGCGCAGAGGGCGCGATTCCACTCGTTAGCGCAGGCGGGCGTGTAGCCAGACCTGCCGCCGCGGCCCTCCCAGCGCCTCGCATAGACGTCGTCGCGGCCGCTAAAGAGAGCTCGAAACAGAGCCAGCTTGGCGCTTGCGCGAGAGTCGGCAGTGACGACAGCGCCAGCCTCTGAGTTGCTCGGCATCTGCCCGGCAGCGACCGGCACGGGCCCAGGTTTGGGCGGCGGATCGGGCTGCCCGGCCGCAGTTCGCTTGAGCAGCGATCGCAAGTGGGCGTTTTCGTCTTCAAGCTGCTGGCAGTGCGCGCGCAGGGCCGCGAGTTCGCTTGAGGCTGTGTCTTTATCGTTCACAGGGGCATTGTCTCAGCTTGCCGAGTGAACGGGAAGCGTACTGCTCGGCTCGAACCTCCTCGGTACGCAGACTGCCGCGACTTCTGCCAGCGCCTGGAACGAGATCTGCGGGCGACAGCGTGTTGGCGGCGGCGCCCGTTGCAGCATCTTCAGAGGCGGCACCGGTCTTCAAAACCTCTACTCGGCACCCTGACGCCCCTGCGCAGGGACGTCGCCGCACGAGGTTGCCTTGAGACGCAGACGTGCGCAGCGGCCGCTCCCTGCCGGGTCGTCTGGGCTCAGGTGGCGATCACGCTGTGAACGCCGCGTCTATCAAGCTCGCTGGCGAAGTCGGCAGAAAGCGGCGACGTCACCAGCTCGTCGACCTGTGGCCAGTCGACGACGCGCACCCGCGCTGCGATGCCGATCTTGACCGGCGAGGCGAGCACGACGGTGCGCGCGGAGTGAGCGCTCATCGCTCGTGCCACCGCTGCATCGTCGAGCGAGAAGTCGCGCACCCCGCCGTCGAGCGTTACCCCATCCGCGGAAATCACGGCCACATCGGCATGCAGCGTGTCGATCGCGTCCAGGGACAGCGGACCGGTGGTGCCGAATGACGTGCCGCGTAGCCGCCCACCGAGCACGAGAACCTCGATGCCAGCGCTCCCGGCCAATAGCTGGGCGATGTTCAGCGCCGAGGTGATGACCGTGAGGTGACGATGCACGATGCACTGCGCGAACGCGTAGGACGTGGTTCCGTCGCTGAGGAAGATCGTCATGCCGTCGGCAAACAGCTCGGCGGCGCGCTGCCCGATGAGCCGCTTCTCGCGGCGATCGCGACTCTGACGGATCTCGAACTCCTCCTCGAGCGTCGAATGGCGCGGAATCGCCCGCGCGCCGCCGCGCGTGCGCGCGAGCAACCCGCCGCGCTCGAGCAGGACGAGGTCACGACGCGCTGTCGCCTCGCTGGCGCCCGTGACTTCCATGACCTCGGACAGCGAGGCGAGAGCCTGCTCTCGCAACAGCTCCTGGATGCGCTGTCGGCGCTCCTCGG
>JBKQWK010000296.1:0-4922 GCA_052139595.1 Thermoleophilia bacterium
CGTATCCACCTCGAAATCATGTTCCCGCCGCAGGAACTGCATATGCCCAAGCGAGCGCTCTACTGGACGGACCACATGATCATCGATCTGCCCTCGACAACCGAGGAGTATAGCGCCTCACTGGGTAAGAGCACCCGCAGAACTTTGCGCAGCGCTCAGAACCACTTGCGCCGCGACTTCCCCAACATGACGACGGAGATCATAGTCCCTGGGGAACGCAGCCGGGAGTTGTTCAACCTGTTCTTAGCATGGAAGATCGCACGTTTCACGATGGCTGGCCGCACAACGTACTGGGAGGATGAGCCCGACCTCAGCGTCCGCTTCATCGAGCTTGTGCGGCGCTGTGGCGAGGCACATGTCACGAGCATAGGGGGCAAAGAAGCCGCGATCTTGTTCGTGTTTCCGGTTGGCAACGCGATCTGCGCACAGGAGTCTTCGTTCAATCCGATTTATGAACGAAACGAGCTCGGATTCGTCACGCTGTACCAAGTTGTCTGCAATGCTGTGAGTCGTGGCGCCAGTTCGATCAATCTGCTTTGGGGCAGTGAAACGCACAAACAGCACTTCGGCGCCACACCACGGCGCGCCACAGCACTTTCGGTTTTCCGCAACCAACCCGCCCGACTCTGGTCTCTCGACGAGGCGGCGACTTTAGCTTGGCGGCGCATAAAGAGGCTCAAGGGATACTACTTCAGTTCCCGGCACCGCCTCGGCAAGTTCGTCAGACGAACCTGACACCCTCTGCTCGACGCGGCGGGTCAACTGGTGGCCAACATCCCGTCACATTGCGCGCAGCGACATCGCTCGCCATGGCGCTAAACACGCCGGGACTAGCGATGTTTCAGATATGATCATCGCCAGAAGGCTATGCGGCGAAGTCGATTGCGAATGCTGACCGGCGAGGTGAACCGTGAACGTTGACCAAATCCGAGTGAGCGAGCGTTTCTGGTGAGTTCAAGCAGCTGGTCGCGCATCTACGTCGCCGGCCACACTGGCCTCGTCGGCGGTGCTGTGTGCCGCGCCTTGGCGCGGCGTGGCTACCGCGACGTCATCACGCGCAGCTCTGCGGCGCTGAACTTGCGCGACCAGGCAGCGACGGCAGCCTTTATCGCCGCCGAAAAACCCGACGTCGTCATCATTGCCGCGGCGCGCGTCGGCGGTATCATCGCTAACTGGGAGAATCCCTACGAATTCGTCGCCGAGAACCTGGCGATTGAACTCAACCTCATTGACGCCGCTTTTCGTCAGGGCTGCCAGCGCCTGATTTTCCTTGGTAGTTCCTGCATTTACCCGCGCGAGGCACCACAGCCGCTGCGCGAAGAGTACCTGCTCAGCGGGCCGCTGGAAGAGACGAATCGACCGTACGCGATCGCCAAAATCTCCGGCATCGAACTCTGCCGCAGCCTCAATCGCGAGTACGGTACCGACTACCTCAGTGTCATGCCCACCAACCTTTATGGTCCCGGTGACAACTTTGACCTGCGGTCAAGCCACGTGCTGCCAGCCCTGATTCGCCGTTTTCACGAAGCCAAAGGCGGCGGCGTGGCTCGCGACGGCGTGGGGCCTGGCGACGGCGCTGGTAGTAGCGTCAGGAGGCAGGATGCCGCCGTCACCCTCTGGGGTAGCGGCAGGCCGCGGCGCGAGTTCCTGCACGTTGACGACCTCGCCGAAGCCGTCGTCTTCCTCATGGAGGAGGTGCCAGCAAACGCCGTGCCAGACGCTCTCATCAACGTCGGCTGCGGCCAGGACAGCACGATCAGCGAGCTGGCGGAGCTGGTGCAGCGCGTCGTCGGCCACAACGGAGCAATCGCCTGGGACGCTAGCAAACCCGATGGCACGCCGCAGAAGCTGCTCGACGTCAGCAGAATCACCCAGCTGGGCTGGCAACCGAAGATCGGCCTGGAGGAGGGCATCCGTACTACATACGCCTGGTTCGTCGAGCACTACGGCGCCTCCTCCGGCTCCGGCTACTAAAGCCCATGATTCGGACGGATATGCACGCCGCCGGAACGCATCTTGAGTGACGCGAAGAGCGTGCTGGAGCGCGCTGGCGATCGTCGCGAACGCATGCTGATCCAAGTGGGCCCGGCGCACGGATCGGGCGGTATCGCCGACATCATGCGCATCATCGATGACTGGGCCAAGTCGAGCTGCCGACCGATCAGAACGGTCAGCACGTCGTGCGACGGTTCATCGACCAAGCGCCTACTCGTCGGCATCGTCGGCATCAGCCGGGCGCTCGCACTGATGATTGCCTCGCCGCACGCTCTCGTCCATGTCCACTCCTCGTCGAACGGCAGTTTTCTGCGCAAGTCGGTGATTCTTCTTGCGGCTGGCGCGCTGCGCCGCCCAACCGTGCTGCAGATCCATAGCGGTGCTTTTGACTCGTTCGTCATGGCTGGCTCGCGCGGCCGCCGTCGCTTCGTCGCCTTCGTGCTCAGGCAAGCGGATGTGGTCGTCGTCACCAACGTCGCGACACAGCGATTTATCCGTGACTTGCAACCGCTTGTCCCTGCTGTTGTCGTGCCGAATCCGGCAACGATGGTCTGTGGCGCACAGACTGATTCCTCGTCACGACAAGTTCTCTTCCTGGGGCGCCTGGGGCGCACGAAGGGAACGGACGTACTGCTTGAGGCCGTGCGCGGGTTGCAGGTTGCCAACGTCGATGCCGAGTTCGTGCTGGCTGGCGACGGAAGTGACGAAAACGTCCACGCCGCGATCGCAAAGTTTCCGGCTCCCAGCCGCGTTCATCTTCTCGGCTGGGTAGATCGACAGCGCGTGCACCAGCTTTTGCACGAGTCAAGCATCCTCTGCCAGCCGTCACGCTCGGAAGGCCTGCCGATGGCTCTGCTGCAAGCCATGGGTCACGGCCTTGCCTGCATCGTCACCCCGGTAGGCGGCATGGCCGACATCATCCGTGACGGAGTGAATGGCCTCATTGTGCCAACCAACGATCCTCACGCTCTGACCGAAGCGCTGCGAAAGCTGCTTGACGATCCCGCCCTTCGCCGCACATTAGGCCATGCAGCTTACGCTTGCATCCAGGCAGACTTTCTGCCAGACACCGTGATGCGCCGCTTGGACGAAATTTACGCAACGGTCCCGGCTCACCAGACTCATGTGGGCCGACGATGAGCACTGAAAGAACGGCCGTTGCACAAGTAAGCTGGCTGATCAGCCGACTGCGCGTCATGACCGCCCGTGAGGTGTTCCAACGATTAGCGACGCGCCTGCGCCTGGAGCTGTGGCGACGACAACAGTGGACGGCGCCGCACCCACGGGTCCAGGCGATCATCGACTCTTACCACTGCCCGTCGGATTTTGTGCCTGAGGAGAGCACAGCCGTGATTGCGCGCGCCAATGACCTTCTGCGCGGCAGCTATACTGCTTTGAGCTGCACGTTCGATCTCGAACATCTCGACTGGAACCAGGACCCTCAGAGTGGCATCAAGGCTCCCCTCCGTTTCGGCCCTCTCATGGACTGCAAAAACCCGCAGGTCGTCGGCAACGTACGCACCATCTGGGAGATCAATCGCCACCAGCACCTCACCCAGGCCGCCTTGGCCTACGCCCTCAGTCACGACACCCGTTTCGCCAACTTCGTCGGCTCTCAGCTCGAATCGTGGCTTGATCAGAATCCCTACCCCCTGGGCGTGAATTGGGCCAGTCCCCTGGAGCTGGGCTTGCGCCTCATCTCGTGGGTATGGATCTTCCGCCTTCTCCAAGGCAGCCCCGAACACGAGCTCTTGTTCGGTGAAAACGGACGCCTCTGGCCGGCCATCTACAGGCAGCAGTGGCTGATCGCCCACCTTCGATCGACCGGCTCGTCTGCCAACAATCACCTGATTGGCGAGATGGCGGGGCTATATATCGCCGCTACAGTGTGGCCGATCTTCCCGCAGTCTGACGACTGGTCTCGCCTGTCGCGTCAGAGCCTGCACCAGGAGATGGTTCGTCAGTACTACCGGTCAGGAGTCAACCGGGAGCAGTCGTACGGATACCACCTCTTTTCGACGCAACTGCTCACACTTGCGGCGCTCGAAGGTGAACGAGCCGAGCGACCGTTCACCGACAATTATCTGCAGGAGCTGCAGCGCGCTGTGGCCGCGGCGACAGCCCAGGTGGGCCCAGGTGGCATCGTCCCCAACTACGGTGACAGCGATGACGGCGTGGCGGTCGGCCTCATCCCGTGCACCGTGCGTTCTGTCAGTTGGCTGCCCTGGATCGTGACGAGCTGGCTCGGTGGACAAGTGGTTGAGGCCGGCGACTGCCCAGGCTCGCGACTGGCCGCCGACATTTTGCTTGGGGGACTCGCGAACAAGCGACCGCCCGTCGCAGCGCCGGCGGGCAGCTCACACGCACGTGCCTTCTCGGTAGGCACTGCGCACACCCGCACTTTCCTGGACGCCGGCCTCTTCATCATGGCTTCACGCCATCAAAACGACGATGTCATCTGCATCGTCGATGCCGGTTCTCTGGGCTATCCACGCATGGCGCCCCATGGTCACGCCGATGCCCTTTCCTTCACGCTTTCGATCGGTGACGAACCGCTGATCATCGATCCGGGAACGTTCACCTACCATGTAGATCGGACGGCGCGTGAGTACTTCAGAAGCACGCGCGCCCACAATACCGTGACGATTGATGGCCAGGATCAATCTGTCGCCGCCGGACCCTTTTTGTGGACCCGGCGAGCGGTACCGACGGTCCTGCAGTGGCAGCCATTGCCAGAGGGAGCGGCCTTGACCGCAAGCCATGATGGCTATCAGAGACTGGACGACCCCGTCATGCACCAACGCACCGTGATGGTCGATGGCGGCCTTCTGACGATCGACGATGATCTCGACGGCCAATCGGCTCACGTCATCGAGTGGCGGCTCCATCTGGCCCCCAGTTGCACCGTGACGCTCGAAGAAGCCACC
>JBKQWK010000297.1:0-2986 GCA_052139595.1 Thermoleophilia bacterium
CAGAATCGCCGCTTCATCATGCCCTGCCTGTCCCTACCCTGGCTCTTGGAAACGAGAGCTGAAGTTCTGCTTACGCTGGCCACTCGGCACAGGCGGCTTCAGCTTGCGCAAGCACGAGCCGTGTCGCCTGCTTGGTCTTGTCCGGCGGGTAGCCGTAGGTGCGCAGGAGGCGCTTGACCATGACGCACATCTTGGCGCGAGTGCTCTCGCGCAGGTTCCAATCGATGGTGGTGTGGGCTTGACCCGTATTGACAGACAGCCAAGATAAGGCGTTGAAGCGCCAAGAAGGGATGTCTGCAATGACAAGCACTGCACAGGAAGGACGACGGCCACTGTCGTTTAGCGCTCAGTACAAGGCAGAGGTGGTGGGCCTCTGTATGAGTGGTGAGAGGTCAATCGCCCAAGTTGCCCGTGATCTCGATCTGACAACGTCAGCGGTTCGCCGCTGGGTTGCTGAAGGCGGAGATCGACGCAGGTCACAAAGAGGGCCTCACGAGCAGCGAGCGCGACGAACTCGCCCGTTTGCGCCGCGAGAACCGCGTCCCGCGTGAGGAGCGCGATATCCTCCGCCGCGCGACGGCTTTCTTGGGATTGCCCCAATTTGATAGACGGCTTCCTTGAGCTACATTGCACTGAGCCTGGTGTCGCTGTTTGTAGGCTATCGGAGCCAGCATGCCGAGCGAGCTGCGGCTGCGCCTCGACACCGAGGCGACGAAAGATGCCGGACACATCCTCCCAGATGAGCAGCGATTGGCGGGCGTGCAGAACGTCCTTTCGGCAGGTGGCATTGCAGGCGCGGCGCCGCGAGGTGTAGGGCGGCTCGATGCGTGTTCCACACTGAGTACAGGTGTACTCAGGCTGGTTGTCGTCGCCGGGAAACTACTGCCGGCAGGACCAGCGGCGAACGATGACGCTCATAATTGCGCGAGCAGGCGATCGAAGAACTCCTGGTTCATCTGGTAGATCGGCTGCGCCTTGAAGTCGGCAACGCTCAGGTTGCCGGACAACAGGTGCCTACGTAGATCATCGACCGTGCGCATGCCCTCATCAACACTCTTCTTGGTCCAGTCGGCGTTGCGCGGATTGCCGTCGATATTGAACGTCATGTCGGTCCCCTCTCCACCATCGTCTCGAACAGATTCTCGTAGGCACCCGGAATCTGATCAACATTCGTACTCACCGCTGCCAGAAGCAAGTCGCCTCTAACCAGCGATAACCACTCTTCTTTGCTCGTCCATGGTGGCAAAGCCGGTTCTGCACGGGCTGGCAATCTGCTTTTGCGGAAATGCGTCAAGCACGCGTAACCTGCCAGCCCTCGTCTGCGGTGTTTGCTCAGGCTTGACCGTCCAAGCGCCCACCGCGCACCTGACCGTTGGACCTGTGCGGCCGCTGATCTTGCTGCCCGGGGCGTTGTCGCCGACGAGTTGACGACAGGCCGCCTGCGTGTCCACCGTGCCAAATGGCATGTCGTGCCGGGAACGTCACGTGTACATCGCTATCGCCGAGGTCGGGCTCGATCCGACGATCGGTTACCTGCACGTCTGCCCGGCGGACGCGGGTTCGTTTGTGCGCTTCACCTGCTCACCGGCGACTCGGCAGCGACAACGCCGTAGCACTGGTCGGGAGCGAGCACCTGCGGATAGCGCGTACGCAAACGAGCGCGTAGCTCATAGCAGGGGTCACACTCATCGGCATAGAGCTGACGACGAGGAGCGAGGCCGCTGGCCTGGGCAAGCCGCCACGGCCCGCCGGCGAGGATGTCGCGCACCACCGGTAACGAACTCGGCTCGTAGGCGCTGGCAAGATCAGCCAGCGAGCGTGTGAAGACGTTACCGGCGCTGATCCCCTGACAGAGTTGCAGGTTGCCGTCGCAGCCGACATGGGCGCGCTCGGGGTCGGCAAAATCTTCGTAGGGACAAGTCGAAAGGCTCTCGGGCGGACGCGTTAGGCGCTTACCTTTGGCGAGTTCCTGACTCGCCCGGCCCTTGTACATGATCGCCCCCGGCGCCGCGCCGGCGAGGCCGAGATTGACGAGGGCGGCGTGAGCTCCTACTTCCAGTACCATCAGCGGCAGCTCGAGGCGCTGGGCGGCAACGACAGCGCAGCGCAAGTGGGTCTCATCAGCGAACTCTTCCGTTGCGTAGGCATACGATGAGAGGGCGAGGTCGGCGATGCCAAGCGCAGCGAACGGCTGAAGCCAGACTAACGCGTCCTCGACCGACTCAGCCCAGAAGCAGTTCGTAACCAAGCCGATGTCCAAGCCGAGCTGACGGGCATGGCGGGCGGCCGCCAAGACCAGCGGGTAGACAAGCATCGGCTCGCCCCCCTCGAAGTAGACCATCGACAGGCCAGCCGTCTTGGCCTGCTCGATCACTTCGACGAGCTGGTGCAGGGTCATCGTCCCCGTCTGTTCGGGGCTTCCCCAAACGAAGCAGTGCTCGCAGGCGTACGTGCAGCGGTAGGTGGTGAGCAAGTGGATAGCCGCAAGTCTCACTGCCGGCCAAGCCAATTGATGGTGATCCTGCTGGAGCGAGGAGTCGGCGTGCTCATGCGAGCAGTATACGCGGCTCGGCGCTGAAACAAGTCGGGAGTGAAGGTGGCGGGCAGGCAGGGTATCCTGGCAACAGGCGCCCCTGCAAGAGTACCGCCCCGGCCGCTGCAGGGCGGGTCGATGAGCGCGCCGGAGTGAGAGCAGGAGAGAGGTCCGATATCCATGCCTCGACGGTAGAGGCGACGTCATCACCCGTTGCGTTACATGGTGCTTTTGGCTCCGTCACCCTCGCGGACCGCGTTTACGCTCAAAATGGCAAAGCCGTAGCTCCACTTTCGGGGAAAGACTGCTCAGGAGGCGCCACGGTCAGCGCGATAGATCCCCCGTGATTTGACCGGCCTACCCCGTCACATCATGAACGCAGCGCGACGCGCTGCCCGCGTGTGAGGCACCACGCTGGCACGTGTCGCGGCGCGAGCAATTCGACGACCAATC
>JBKQWK010000298.1:0-7547 GCA_052139595.1 Thermoleophilia bacterium
GTCGCCAAGTCAAGGTCATACCGCTGCAGACCGATGTGGAACTGGCACCGCGCTTGGGACTTGCCGAGGGCGTCGTCATGCTGGTCCACGGCGATGCTGCGCTCAGTGACTTAGGCTTGGTTGAACAGGCAGAGATTGCCCGCAGCAGTCTGCGGCTGGTCGCCAGTCGTGCCGCACACACCCTCTTGAGCGTCGAGGTTGAAGCGTTGAGGGCACGCTTGCGCACGCTGGTCGAGGGCCGATGAAGCGCCTGATCATGAGTGGCGAGCCTGAGCGCGTGGTCGCCGAACTGCGCGCCTTCGCGCCGCCGGCGGATACGGTGCGTACAGCGGTGACGGCGATCGTTACCGACGTTCAGGCGCGCGGTGACGACGCTGTGCGCGCCGCCAGTACGCGCATCGATCAGGTTGATCTATCGGCCGACTATCGCGTCTCGCTGGCAACCATGCAGCAGGCGCTGGCGGCGATGGCGCCGCCGCTGCGCCGGGCGCTCGAACTGGCGGCGACGAATATTCGCGCTTACCACGAGCGCGAGGCTCCGCACCGCTGGCGAGAGACGCTGGCTCAGGGTCAGGTCGTCGGTCAGGAGGTCGTGCCGCTGGGTGTCGCCGGCCTCTACGTACCCGGCGGCCTCGCCAACTATCCGTCGTCGGTGCTGATGACGGTTATTCCGGCTCAGGTCGCCGGCTGCGAGCGCCTCGTTGTCTGCTCGCCGCCGCGGCGAGGTGTCGCCGTTGGGAGCCGCGAGAGTGAGTCATCTGCCGCGGCCGGCGCGCAGGTTGCCGCCGGCGTCGCCGCGGCGTGCGCTCTGCTCGGCGTGAGCGACCTCTACCCGATCGGCGGCGCGCAGGCGGTCGCCGCCATGGCCTACGGCACGGCGACCGTGCCGCGCTGCGACATTATCGCCGGGCCCGGCAATGCCTACGTCACCGAAGCTAAACGTCAAGTTATGGGTGAGGTTGCCATCGACGGTCTGGCCGGACCGAGCGAAGTGCTGATCGTCGCCGACGCCGACGGTAACGTCGAGTGGCTGGCGGCCGATCTGCTCGCACAGGCCGAGCACGGGTCGGGCGCCATGGCCGCTCTCGTTGATATCGGCGGCGAAGTGGGTGACCGCGTCGCCGACGCGGTCACCGTTCTCGCCGCCGAGCTGGGCATCGGCGACGAGAACGTGGCGATTGTTGCCGTCGCCGACCGCGTGGCCGCCATCACTCTGGTCAATTGTTTCGCGCCCGAGCACCTCGAGCTGCACCTGGCTGACGCCGCCGACATGGTCCCTCGGATTCACAACGCCGGCGCCATCTTCGTTGGTCCCGCAGCGGCGACAGCATTCGCCGACTACGCCGCCGGCAGCAACCACGTGCTGCCGACCGGCGGCTCCGCCCGCTTCGCCCAGGGTCTCAGCGTGGCTCATTTTCAGAAGCGGACCGGCGTGGTAGAACTGGATCGCGCCGCAGCCCAAACTCTGGCGCCGCATGTTGCCATCATTGCCAAAGAAGAGGGCCTGCCGGCACACGCCCGCGCGGCGAACCTGCGAGCGGAGTGAGGTCCGCCATGGATGCACGCCGTGCCAGCGCACAGCGCAGCACGAGTGAGACCGACATCTCGCTGGAGCTGCTCCTTGACGGTGAGGGCGACGCGACCGTCACCACCGGGATCGGCTTTCTCGACCACATGCTGACTCTGTTCGCTCACCACGGAAACTTCGATCTGACGCTGACAGCGCGCGGCGACCTCGCCGTCGACGACCACCATACCGTCGAAGACGTCGGCCTCGTTCTCGGTCAGGCGTTGGCCATGGCGCTCGGCGACCGACGGGGGATTCGTCGCTACGGCTCAGCCGTCTTGCCGATGGATGAGGCCCTGGCTCTGATTGCCGTTGATCTTTCGGGAAGGCCGTTCTTGCAGCAAGATCTGCCGCTTGCCGGCGTGCGCATCGGCAGCTTCGAAGCTGGTCTCACGAGCCACTTCTGGCGCTCGTTCGTGAATCGCGCCGGTATGACGCTGCACATCCGTCTGCTCAGCGGCGACGATCCCCATCACATTGTTGAAGCGGTCTTCAAAGGCACGGCGCGGGCGCTGGCCGTGGCGTGCGAACGCCACGGCCGCAGCGACGCCGTGCCCAGCAGCAAGGGGGCCCTCTGACAACCGACGACTCGCTGTCGGTGGTCCGGCCGCTGGCGCCGGCCGCAACGCTGCCGGCGTCAGCCGGCAGGAGACCGCGTCTGGTGGTGGTTGACTACGGCATGGGCAACTTGGCCAGTGTCGCCAAGGCGCTGGAGCGGGCTGGCGCGCTGGTCACGGTCAGCGACGAACTCGGCGCCGTCCGGGTAGCCGACGGCGTCGTGCTGCCAGGCGTCGGCGCCTTTCGCGATGCGGCCGCGCGCCTCGCTGAGACTGGCCTCGGTGAGGCTGTCTGCGCGCATTGCCGCCGGCGTACCGTTTCTCGGCATCTGTCTCGGCTTGCAATTGCCGTTCACCAGCAGTGGCGAAGGTGGTCGCTGGCCGGGGCTGGGCGTGTTTGCAGGCAGCGTCGAGCGTCTCGAAACCACGCTCAAGGTGCCACATATCGGCTGGAACGAGGTCGCCTGGCGGCCGGTCGGCGCGCGGCTGCGCGCCGGCCTCGGCGACCACCCTGCTTTTTACTTCGTGCACTCGTTCGCCGCTCGCCCGACCGACGCGACCATCATTGCCGCGGTGACCGATCACGGCGGCGACCACGTCGCCGCCGTGGCGCGCGACAATATCTGGGCGGTACAGTTTCATCCAGAGAAGAGTTCGGCGGCCGGGTTGCGACTGCTGGGCAGCTTTGTCAGGTTCGCCAGTGAAGAAAGGATGGGTTGTGAAACTCTACCCGGCGATCGATATTCTCGGCGGTAAAGTGGTGCGTCTGCGCCGCGGTGACTTTGCTGCGGCGACCATCTTTGCCGACGATCCGCTGGCTTGGGCGCATGAGTGGCAGGATCTTGGCGCCGAAGCGCTGCATGTGGTCGATCTCGACGCCGCGCGCAGCGGTGAACTGGTCAACTTCGCAATCGTCGAGCAGATGGTTGAGGAGCTGAGCATCCCGGTGCAGTACGGCGGTGGGGTGCGCACCGCCAAGAGTCTCGCTACGGTTGCCGGCTCGCGCATTCGCTGGGTGGTCATGGGCACGGCGGCGGTGACGAAGGAGGATCTTCTGCAGGACGCCGTCACGTGGCTGGGCGATCGTCTGGTTGTGGGTGTGGACTGTGACGCTGGCCTGGTGAGCACGCATGGCTGGCAGCAGCGTTCGGCCATGTCCAATCAGCGTTACGTCAGCCTTCTGGAGCAGGCCGGCGTCAAGCGCATCGTCTACACAGACATCACGCGGGACGGTATGCTCAGCGGCCCCAATTTCGCCGAACTCGCTCAACTGGCGGCGGGGACGAGCGTTGAGATCGTGCTCAGCGGCGGCGTCGGCACGCTCGACGACCTGCGCCGGGCACGGGCGGCGGCCGGCGATGCCGGCAATGTTGTCGGCGTTATCGTCGGCCGGGCGCTGTACGAAAACGTCTTCACGCTGGCCGAAGCCACGGCCGTGCTCGCCTAGGGTCCATGCTCAGCAAGCGCATCATCCCCTGTCTTGACGTTGCTGCTGGGCGGGTGGTCAAGGGGGTCAACTTCATCGGTTTACGCGACGCTGGCGACCCTGTTGAGCTAGCGGCGCGCTACGACCGCGAAGGTGCCGACGAGCTTGTCTTTCTCGACATCACGGCGTCGCCCGAGGGCCGCCAGATTGTTGTCGATCTGGCGGCCCGCTGCGCTGAGCAGGTGTTCATCCCGTTCACCATTGGCGGTGGCTTGCGTAATGTTGACGATGTGCGCCGCGTGCTTGCCGCCGGCGCCGACAAAGTGACGCTCAACACCGCCGCCGTCGAGCAGCCAGAGCTGATACGCGCCTGCGCGCAGGGTTTGGCGCCCAGTGCGTCGTCGTCGCGGTCGATGCCCGGCAACTGTCGGGCAGCGGGCAGCAGGGTCGGCCACCGCAGTGGGAGGTCTACATTCACGGCGGTCGTATGCCGACCGGCATTGACTGCCTCGCCTGGGTTACTCGGGCGGCGGAGCTGGGCGCCGGCGAGTTCATGCTCACGAGCATGGATCGTGACGGCACGTGCGCAGGCTACGACCTTGATCTCACGCGCGCTGTCGTGCACGCCGTGGATGTGCCGGTGATCGCCAGTGGCGGTGTAGGCGGGCTCGAAGACCTGGCCGCCGGCCTGCTCGTTGGCGAGGCCGACGCTGTGCTGGCCGCGTCTATCTTCCACTGTGGCACGTACTCGATCGCCACCGTGAAGGACTACCTCGCTGCAGGCGGAATTCGTGTCCGCCGATCGTTCGTGGATGACGCATCGGCCGGGCTGGAACCAGCGGGCCTTGAGCCGGCAATTCGGCTCAAGGCGGGAGAGATGTGAACGCACAGGCCACAACGATGAAGGATGGACGACCGTGACTTATCGCCGCGTTGACCTCGCCTCGCCACCGCCTGACTTGGCAACGGCCGCGGCCTTTGCCGCTGCCGTTGCCGATGCACGCCTGGTATGTTTTCCCACCGACACCGTCTATGGCCTCGGTGGCAGTCTGCGCCAAGAGACCGTGGCGGCCATTATCGCCGCCAAGGGTCGCGAGCCGGACAAACCATTGCAGGTCATTTTCCCGACACTGCGTCTACTGCTCGACCAGGTAGTCTTGGGGCCCCGGCTCGGCGGCGCGGTGCGCCGCCTGCTGCCGGGGCCACTCACTCTGCTCGTGCCCTACCCGCCGGGCTGGTCGTGCCCGCCGCCCGGCTTCGCCGGCGGCACACCGACGCTCGGCGTTCGTGTGCCGCTCTGGCCGGCTTCTGCCCGTCGGCTCGAGCAGCTCAGCGGGCCACTGATCGCCTCCAGCGCCAACCTGGCCGGCGAGCCACCGCCCCTGCGGCTGGCCGGCGTTGATCCGGCGATTTTGGCGGCCTGCGATCTCGTTTGCGACGGTGGCCAGGTCGACGGCCATCCCTCGAGCGTGGTAGACCTGTCGCAGTTCGAGACGCAAGGGACCTGGCGTCTGCTTCGGGCGGGTGCCTGGGACGAGGCACACATTGTTGCTGAGCTAGCCCGCGTTGAGCCGGCCAGCGCCGGCGAGACCGTGTCATGAGATAGGGGCAGTCACGAATACCGGCAGTCGTGAGGAGGCGCTGGCGATGAGACAGCTGCGCATGTTCCAGGTTGATGTGTTCACCGATCGTTCTTTTGCCGGCAACCCGCTGGCGATCTTTGTCGAAGCGGAGGGTCTCAGTGCGGCCCAGATGCAGAGCATCGCCGGCGAGATGAACCTCTCCGAGACGACCTTTGTGTTACCGCCAGAGCAGGGCGGTGATGCCAAAGTGCGCATCTTCACGCCGCTCACCGAGCTGCCGTTTGCCGGTCATCCCAGCGTGGGCACGGCGTGGCAGCTGGTGCACATGGGCGTCGTGCCGGCCGTTGCGCCGCTGACCCGTGTCGTGCTCGAGCTGGGCGTGGGGCCGACGGTGGTGGAGGTGGCCGTGCGCGACGGTAAGCCGACGGCCGCGGCCGCGCATCAGGGACCACCGACCTTCGGTGCCGTGATCCCGCGGCCGAGGGTCGCGGCCGTCCTGGGGCTGGCGGCGGACGATCTTGCCGTCGAGCTCGATCCGCTGGTGGTGGCCACCGGGCTCGCCTATGCGATCATTCCGCTGCGTTCGCAGGACGCTCTCGCTCGCGTGCGTCTGGCCACCGGCCTGCTGGCCGCCTTCGAAAGCGAGTACGCCGAGGTCTATCCGTGGGCGTTCACCGGGCAACAGGAGCCGTGGATCGAAGCGCGCGGACTGTTTCCTCTCTGTGGCATACCGGAGGATCCGGCCACCGGCAGCGCTGCCGGACCGCTGGCCGCCTATCTGGCTCGCGCCGGGCGGTTGCCGGAC
The DNA here is from genome assembly GCA_052139595.1 of Thermoleophilia bacterium. Taxonomy (GTDB): domain Bacteria; phylum Actinomycetota; class Thermoleophilia; order UBA2241; family UBA2241; genus JBKQWK01. Next base: position 5,939 of record JBKQWK010000298.1, read on the forward strand.
GGCGCCAAACGCGTGGTTTTGCAGGGCCAGCAGGTCGGCCGACCCAGCCTGCTGACGGTTTCCGTATCCGGGGCGGCGGGTGCGATCAGTGATATCGTCGTTGAGGGCGGTGTGGCGCCGGTCCTCGAAGGCGTGCTGACCATCTGAAGGCTGCCGGCCAACCTGCTACAATCGACTTCTACGTCCATGCGGCCGGGATTGACGCTGCTCGTGTATACGGCTTTCGGGCCGGGTCGCGGGCGGCGAGGTCGAGAGGTTCATGCTTGCGCCTTGTTGGCGCCGCCGCACGTCGCCGCACGAGAGGGGTAGATTACCGTGAAGATCGCAGCTGGTGCTGATCATGCCGGATTCAGCCTCAAAAATACCGTTGTCGAGTATCTGCGTGCGCATGGCTACGAGGTCGTCGATTTCGGCACGAACAGCGACGAATCGGTCGACTATCCTACTTACGCGCACGCCGTCGCCGGCGCTGTTGAGCGTGGCGAGGTCGACCGTGGCCTGCTCGTCTGTGGTACGGGTCTGGGCATGTGCATGACCGCCAACCGTCATCGTGGCGTCCGGGCGGCCGATTGCCTGACGCCTTTTCTGGCTGAGATGTCACGCCGTCACAACGACGCCAATGTGCTTTGCCTGGGCGGCCGCGTGCTCGGCGTCGACGAGGCCCTGGCGATCACCGAGGTCTGGCTGGCGACAGCCTTCGAAGGTGGTCGCCACGAGCACCGCGTTGAACTCATCGACCAGACCGCCGAGACGCCGTGACCGCCGTCGCTGAGAATGGATCGTCAGCGCGCCGTGAGCGGCCGAGCTGGGACCACTACTTTTTGCAGCTTGCCCAGCAGGCGGCAACGCGCTCGACCTGTCTGCGCCGCCAGGTCGGCGCTGTCTTGGTACACGACAAACGTTTGCTCTCCACCGGCTACAACGGCGCTCCGCGAGGCACCGCCCACTGTCTTGACGTCGGCTGCTTGCGCGATCAGCTCGGCGTACCGTCCGGCGAGCGTCACGAACTTTGCCGAGCCATCCACGCCGAGCAGAACGCAATCATCCAGGCTGCTGTACATGGGGTTGCGATCGAAGGTGCCATTCTGTACTGCACCCATCGACCGTGCATTCTCTGCGCCAAGATGCTCATCAACTGCGGCGTCAAGGAGATTCACTTTCTCGACGGCTACCCGGACGAACTTTCGTCGGCGCTGTTCGCCGAAGCCGGTGTCGTTGTGACTCAGGAGACGTTGCCATCGACAGGCTGATCAACCTCTCGCCGGCGGTCCAGACGGCGATCCTCGGCTTTTTGCTGGCGGCGGCGATCGTCTACCTGTTGACGCCGCTGATGACCCGCGTGGCCGCCTGGACCGGCGCTGTCGACCGGCCGACCGACGCGCGCCGCATGCATGTCTCCGCGACGCCGCTGCTCGGCGGCCTGGCCATCTACTGTGGCGTCATGATTCCGGTGCTGACACTGGCCAAGCTCGACAACCTGGCCAAGGGGATTCTCATTGGCGGCACCATCGTCACCGTCGTTGGCCTTCGTGACGGTCGAGGAAACCGAAGCCATCGCCTTCGCGAAGCGCTTCGACCCGCAGCCATTTCACACCGACCCCGAGGCGGC
>JBKQWK010000299.1:0-3080 GCA_052139595.1 Thermoleophilia bacterium
ACTTCGGCAAGATCGAGAGTCGTGGGGCCGACCAGATCGGCGATAGCGAAACGCTGGAGGGGTGAGATGGATGACGCCGCAGCGGACGGTGGCACATGTGCGGCGGCGGTGTCGGCGGCCGGCCGTCCTTCTGGCCGCCGCCTGCTTTTCTCGCCGCCGCCGGCGCCGGAAAAGTGGGTGACGTGAGCGCTGCGCGCATCGTGATCGCTGCTCCGCGCAGCGGCGAAGGCAAAACCACGGTGGCTCTGGGCCTCATGGCCGCGCTGCGTGGCCGCGGCCTGCGTGTGCAGGGCTTCAAGGTTGGTCCTGACTACCTCGACACCGGCTATCAGCGCTTTGCCGCCGGCGTGCCCGGCCGCAATCTCGACCTCTTCATGATGGGCGAGAGCGCGGTGCGCGCCGCGATCGAGGCAGCCAAGGCTGATGTGGCGGTAATCGAGGGCGTCATGGGCCTCTTCGACGGCCATCGCGACGGTATCACTGCGAGCAGCACGGCTGACGTGGCGCGCCTGCTCGCCGCGCCGGTGGTGCTGGTGCTGGATGCGGCACGCATGGCGGCCAGTGCCGGGGCGGTGGCGCTTGGATTCAGGACCTTTGATCCGCGCGTCGACGTGCGCGCTGTGATTCTCAACCACTGGAATCAGGGACGTGACAAGGCCTCTGTGCAGGCGGCCATGGAGCGCGCTGGTGTTGAAGTGCTTGGATACCTGCCGTCTGGCGATGGTCTGGAGCTGCCGTCGCGACACCTCGGCCTGGTTATCGCCGATGAGCTGGGTGGCCAAGCAACGTCTGTGGTCGAGCGTCTCGGGACGACGCTGGCGCAGTACGTTGACCTCGATCGCCTGCTGGCGCTGGCGGCGGAGGCGCCGCCGCTGCCGGCTGCGCCGACGGCGGCGCCCGACGGCCCGGCGGCCGGCGTAGCTGCGCCGCGTATCGCTGTCGCCTGGGACGATGCGTTCGCCTTTTACTACGCCGACAATCTCGCTCTGCTACAGGCTCACGGCGCTGAGCTGATCTTCTTCAGCCCGCTCACAGCCAGCGACCTGCCCGTCTGTGACGGACTCTACCTCGGTGGCGGCTACCCAGAGCTTCATGCTGACGGCTTATCGGCCAACGTGACCCTGCGGCGCAACCTGGCCGCGGCGCTGCGCGCCGGTCTGCCGACCTACGCCGAGTGCGGTGGCTTGCTCTACCTGTGCCATTCACTTGTCGATCTGGAAGGTCGCAGCTGGCCGTTGATCGGCGCTGTTCCCGGGCGTGCAACCATGCATGACAAGTTGCAGGGCATGGGCTACCGCGAGGCTACGTTGTTCTCCGACTCGCTGCTTGGGCCGCGTGGTGCGACTGTACGCGGGCACGAGTTTCACTACTCCTCCTGTGTGCTCGAGAGTGACGCCGATGCGGCCTACCTTGTCGACGGAGCGCCCGAAGGCTACGCTGCCGGCAACCTTTTCGCCTCGTATATCCACCTGCACTTCGCCGGGTATCCGGCCGTGGTCGAGCACTGGCTCGACCGCTGCCGGGCCTACGCCGGCGCTCGCCAGTCCGGAGGTCGACCCTCATGAGCAGAGCTCTCGTCATCCTCGGCCACGGCAGCCGCAATCCGGCCGCCGGCGAGCAGTTTCAAACACTTGTCACCCAGATTCGTGCCCGTCACAAGGACCCGGTGTACCCAGCCTTCATGGAGCTCGCCGAGCCCTCGCTCGATGATGCGCTGGCCGCCGCACTGGCCGCTGGCGCCGATGAAATCACGGTACAGCCCTGTTTTCTGTTCGAGGGCAATCACATACGGCGTGACATCCCCGCCATGCTGGCGGAGTTCGCCGACCAGCACCCGGCGACCGTCTTTTCTTACGGTCGCCCGATCGGGGCCGACACGCGCCTGGCCGATATGCTGCTCGAACGGGCGGCTGAAGCGCCATGTCTGGGTTGAAGCCGGAGGAGATCGAGCAGCGCAGCCTGGAGATCATTGCCGATCTGTTGCCGGCCGGCGCTTGGGAACCCCGTGAGCTGGCGGTGGTGAAGCGGTTGGTGCACACCAGTGGCGATCCGTCCCTGGCGGCCGCGGTCAGGTTTCACGCGCACGCCGCGGCCGCCGGTGTAACCGCCTTGCTGGGTGGCAGGACGGTCTTTACCGATACACAGATGGTGCGCATCGGCATCAATGCAGCTCGTGTGGCGGCGCTCGGCGGCACGGTCGAGTGTGTCATCGCCGATGAGGCGATTGCTGCCGAAGCCAAGCGCACGGGGCGCACGCGGGCCGCTTGTGCCATGCGAGCCTTCGGCCCGCGTCTGGAGGGCGCTGTCGTGGCCATCGGCAACGCGCCCACGGCTCTGCGCGAAGTGCTCGCTTTGGCCGCCGAGGGCGTTGCTCGACCGGCTCTGGTGATCGGCATGCCGGTCGGCTTTGTTGACGCGGCCGAGTCGAAAGAGGCGCTCATGGCGTCAGATCTCACCTACATCGCCATCGCCGGCACGCGCGGCGGCAGTCCGCTGGCCGCTGCGACCGTCAACGCTTTGCTGCGTATCTTGGGTGAGCATGAATGAGGGCGTCGAGGATGGTTGTCAGCGTGGCTGAAGGAGGGCGTCGGGGCCTGAGCACCGGCACGTGTGCCGCCGCTGCCGCCAAGGCAGCGGCGCTGGCATTGCTCGGTGAGACCTGCACCGTCGTCACGATCGAGCTGCCCGCCGGTGAGCAGGTCACCCTGGCCGTCGAATCCGTGGAACGACTCAGTGACCGGCGCGCCCGGGCGGCCGTGATCAAGGATGCGGGCGACGACCCCGATGTGACCGATGGTCTGACGGTCGTCGCAGAAGTTGAACAGTGGCCGGATGGTATTGCCGGCCGGCCAGTGTCCAACATCAGCGACGAAGAGTCGTCGCCGGCCATCGGTATGGCCGGTGCCGGTGGGGCCGAGGTGGAGCTGGCGGCCGGCCCCGGCGTCGGCACCGTCACGCGGGCCGGCTTGCAGATCGCCGTCGGCGAGCCGGCCATCAATCCGGTGCCGCGACAGATGATCGCCACGGCCGTGCGCGCGGTGCTGCCCGCCGGTCATCTGCGCGTCACCGTGAGCATTCCC
>JBKQWK010000300.1:0-6254 GCA_052139595.1 Thermoleophilia bacterium
TCGTCACTTCGCGGGCGTTTTCGAGCAATTCGTAAAAGCCCGAACCGCCGATCACGCCAACCTGGGCGCTCTCTACCACATCGCTCACAGTACCCTCCGCGTCGTCCTGCTGCCGTCGGCAGTATATCCCGCTGTGCCAAGCCGACAAAGCCGACGCCAGGTGGTAGGGTTTTGCCCATGTATCTGTGCCTGACGGTTGAGCAAGGAGTGAAAGGTGCCAAAAAACAAGGTCGTCAGCCTCGGGGAGGCAATCGCGCAGATCGAATCCGGCATGAGCATCGCCATGGGCGGATTCATCGGCCAGGGTGACCCACTCACCCTCATCGACGCGCTCAAAGAACACGACGTCAAGGACCTGACCATCTACGCCAACGACGGCGGCTATCGCGACCGCGGCATTGTCGAGCTGGTCAAGCTCGGCAAGGTTAAGAAGCTCGTCGCCAGCCACGTTGGCACGACCCCCGAGATCGGTCGCGCCATGAACGCCGGCGAACTCGAGGTCGAGCTGAATCCGCAGGGCACGCTGGCCGAGCGGCTGCGCTGCGGCGGTGCCGGTCTAGGTGGCTTTCTCACCCCAACCGGCGTCGGCACACTCGTTGCCGAGGGTAAGGACCACCTCGACATCGAGGGGCGTGTGTACCTGCTCGAGAAGGCGGTTCACTGCGATGTCGCCCTCTTGCGCGCGCACTCCGGCGATACCTGGGGCAATCTGATGTACCGCGGCACCTCGCGCAACTTCAATGAAGTTGCCGCCACCTGTGCCGACTTCGTCATCGCCGAGGTCGAAAACCTCTACTGCCTTGGCGAACTGCCACCGGAGTGTGTGCACACCTCCGGCATTTACATCGACGCCGTGGTGCGATCCCAGCTTGAATACTGCACGTTGCGCGAATCGGCGCTGGCCTGACCGCGGCGGATGAGGAGACAATCATGGCCGACCCAAAGATAACCATCGCCGCCCGCGCCGCCGCCGACCTCAAGGACGGGCAGATCATCAACCTCGGCATCGGTTTACCGACGCTGATTGCGAATTACGTCCCGGAAGGTGTCGACGTCGTCATTCACACTGAAAACGGCGCCATTGGCGTCGGCCCCGCACCGACGCCCGGCTGCGAAGACCGCGACCGCGCCAACGCCGGCAATCAGCCGATCACCCTCAATCAGGGCGGCAGCTACTTCGATTCGACAACCTCATTCTCGATGATCCGCGGTGGCCACCTCGATGCCACCTTCCTCGGCACCCTGCAAGTCGACGGCGAGGGCAATATCGCCAACTACATGGTCCCCGGCAAGATGCTCGCCGGCATGGGCGGCGCCATGGATCTCATCACTGGCGCCAAGACCGTGTACATCGTCACTGAGCACTGCTCAAAGGATGGCGCGAGCAAGCTGATGAAGCGCTGCACCTTCCCCCTTACCGGCGCTCAGGAGTGTGACGTGATCATTACCGAGCGAGCGCTCTTTCGCCGCTACCCGGACAGGGGCTTCGTGCTCGAAGAGGTCGCCAAAGGCTACACCGTCGAAGACATCGCCGCCTGTACCGACATGGCCTACGTTCAGTCCGGCAAGGTGAAGCTGGACGCCTACGGCAGCTGACACGAGGCGGCCGGCGACGCAGCAGCGCCGCCGGCCGTTGCCGACGTGAGTGCTTTGACTGACGTGACCGCGGCGCGGCTGGCGGCGACACTGGCACCACCGTTCACGAAGCAGAAAGAGACGCCCCCGGTAGCCTGCGGCCACCGGGGGCGTCTCGTCTTTGGCCGTAACCGGCTTGCCGGCCACATACTTACATCGTCATGTTCTCGACCCGTTCAACGCCGGGGACAACGTTCTTCAAGTGCTTCTCGACGCCAAGCGTCAGTGTCATCTGCGACATCGGACAACCGGCGCAATGCCCCTGCAGGCGTACCTGTACGACACCATCAACGACATCAATGAGTTCGATGTCGCCACCGTCGGCCTGCAACGCAGGGCGAACGTCGTCGAGAGCCTTCTCGACCTGTTCCTTCAACTGCACTGTCTGTTCTGCCATTCTGTTTCACCTCCCCGACGTCACTGGGGCGACACGCATGCCACCCAGCTTGCGTTCGTCCGCGACCAGCGCCGCGAAACTCACGTTTTCAAGCTCCTGTCTGAGGAGCGCTTCAATGGACGACCAGAAGTCGTGTGTACCGCAGGGCTCGGAGCCGCAGCGACTACCTCGCTGATGACAGCGGCACAGCTTGATCGGCCCTTCGACCGCTTCATAGACCTCACGTACCGAGATCGACTCGGCTGCCCGACCAAGCGTGACGCCACCCTGGTTACCGCGAAACGTACGCACCAGGTCGGCCCGGCCAAGCTGCTGCAGCACTTTCGTGAGGTAGCTGTCGGGAATGCTCTGCGCCGCCGCAATGACGTGCGTCTGCACTACTGCCCCCGGCTCGTGACGAGCGAGTTCGTAAACAGCCCTGACAGCGTAATCAGCATGGGTAGAAAGTTTCATCCGTATCTTTATACCCTAATCGGAGACGCTTTGTCCACTTTGATTAAGTTCACGCCGACAACAACTTGTTTCGCGTCGGCAACAACGATAACGGAGGCACAGTCGCGTCGAGTGCGTCGCATCGGCCAACGAGACGTCACGATCGCACTTCGGCGTAAGCCCAGGCGATGTTCTCGTCATGTACGCGACGATACGCGTCGCTAACCACGGTGTCGGCCGGCAGCAGACGTTCTGCCGGCAGGTCAAGTTCGTGCCGCGGCACTCCCTGCTGCGCTGCCGCGGCAACCGCCTCGTAGAGGCCGCTGATGTATCGCTCGTTGGCATCGATGAGCGGCTTGCCCATGGCTTTGCCGTGGCCCGGCACGATGACGCTCAGCGAGAGCTGCTTGAGCTGGCGCAGCGTGTGAACGTAGATATCGCGACAGTCGCGCTGAGCAAGGGTTGGCAACGGCCATTCGAGCGTGTCGCCGGCGAGCAGAATGCGCTCCTCATCGCTGTACAGCACAATTGAGTCCTCGCTATGGCCCGGCGCGTGAATGAGATGCACCGTGCCGCCCGGATCACGGTACGTCAGCCGATCGCCGAAGACGACGGTCGGCAGCGGTACACCCTCGGGTGGTTCCAGCGGTACGTCAGCGCGGGCCGTACTGCTCTGAGTCTCAATCAGCCGCGGGCAGGTTCGATGGGCGACGATGTCGAGGTCAGCAACCTCGGCATTGCCATACACGTGATCCCAGTGGTGATGAGAATTGACCACCGTAACGCGACGCGTGCCGGCGAGGCGCGCGACCAGCTGGCGCACCTGTCGCATCGTTTGCGGGCTCACCGAGGTGTCAAAGACAAAGATTCGCGCCGGCGTGACCATGACAGCATTGACGACGTCCCAGCCCATGGCGACAACGTGCTGAACGAAGAGATGCTGACGGAGTTGCTCCATCAGGGCTCTTCGGGATCCCTGACCGGGCCACCGACGATCGATGGCGAAGCGCCCGCCGGCGGCAATGTGACCGGTCTCTGCCTGCTTTGCCTAAGCCCGATCAACTGCATCGTGTCAGAGTTCATAGACAGCTCCGGCGGCACGCGTGAGCGCTTCGATGCCGGCGGCGCGCACAACCCACGTATTTTCAATGCCCACAGCACCGTGTCCAGGCAGTACGAACTTCGGCTCGAGGGCAAAGACCATGCCTTCAGCCAGTTCCAGCTCGCTGTTGGCAATCACCGGCAGCTCGTCCAGTTCGACTCCTACACCGTGGCCTAGAAAACGGACCTGGCCTGGGCCATGCCCCATGAAGAACTCTCCCAGGCCGGCCGCCACGGCCACGGCCACGCCCGCCTCGTACACGGTCCGGCAGGTTACACCGGGCCGAGCCACGCGTACGACCTCCGCCTCAACCGCCAGAGCAACATCGTACGCGTCTCGAACCGACGGCGCCAACTTGCCGATGACGAACATGCGCGTGAAGTCGGCCATGTAGCCGTCAATCACAGGCACGAAATCGAAGACGATCGGCTCGTCGCGGCCGATCTGCTTGAAGCTCGCGCCTTGAGCGACGGCCGGACTCAGACCTGTGCCTGCCAGTGGTGTGTCCAGGTAGCTGGTCGCGGTGCCGCTCAGGCCGGAGAGCACCTGCCCATAAAACATCTCTTCATTGAAGCCACGCATACGAAGAACGCCCTGGTGACCAAGAGCACGAGCCTCCGCTTCAACACGGCCGGCAAACTCGACCTCGCTCAGCCCGGCTCGCAGAAGGCCGGGAATGCGACGGCAGACTTCGTCGCCAACCGCGGCGGCCCGCTCAATCAGGCGAATCTCGTGAGGTGACTTAATGGCGCGCAAGCGACGAATCGGGCCGGCGATGTCGTGAAAGGCGACGCCGGGAAGCAGCGTCTGCAGTCGCTGCACATCGTTGAACGGCAAGACGTCCAGCTCCAGGCCAAGGCTAGCCGGCAGCGTGTCGTACCGTTCCTGCAACGCCAGCGGCAGCTCCTTGACGGAGGGCAAGGCGACAATCGTCGCCAGCGGCGACTCCAGCCGAGCCCGTGCGACCGTTTTACGCACGAAAAGCGTCGGCTCACCGCGCGCGGGCACGAATAGATGTGAACGCTGTATCATACCGGTGAAATAAAAGAGGTCGGCGTTCTGAACGATCAGCGCCCCATCGAGGCCGCGCTCAGCGAGCGCGGCCTGAAGTCCTTCGACGCGCGCCTGCGTCTCGGCTGCCGGCGTCAACGTTGCCGCCGGCTCTACTAGAGGTAAGAAAAGTTCTGTCATCCGGCCTGCCTCGCAATCATGAGATGAAGGTGCTCGCCCTGAATGCCACCAGGCCCGTCAGGGCAGCGGCAATGACCACCAGCCCCAGAACGTCGCCAGTGCCAAGACGGCCGCCGGGATCTCGGCTGCCAAAACGATTGAACAACTCCAGGGTGACAATACCGCCGAGGAGACCGCCAACATGACCCTGCCAACTGATGCCAGCAGCGGAAAACGTGAAAACGAGGTTGATGACCAGCCAGAAGGCCAGCTGGCGTAAAAACGGGTCGTGTCGTCCGTGAGAACGATACCGTGCCAGGATTGTCGCCGCAAAAACAGCGAAGATGGCTGTGGAGGCACCAATGGTGGCTACGTACGAAGGCGCCAGCACGAGAACCAGCACATTGCCGGCGAAGCCGCCCACGAGGTACAGGGCAACATACTTGCTCCTGCCGAGAGCCCTCTCCAGATACGGTCCGATCACAGCCAGAAACCACATGTTCAGACCTATGTGAATCAGGCTGGCATGGAGAAACATGGCCGAGAACAGGCGCCAGTACTGATGGTGGGTGAACACGTCGACTGGAATCAGGGCGCCGAGGCGTTCAAGCGTGCGCCCGCTGAACTCGTTCCACAGCGGCAACGAGCGGTCGACCAGCACTTCAATGACGAACATGATCACATTGACGATGATCAGCGCCCGCGTGACCACTACGTCACCTACGCCGAGCGCGCCGCTGCTTGCCTGCCAACGGGCACGGGTCTGGCTGCGTGTGACAATGCGGGCGCGCTCTTGAGCGCGATTCTGCTCGGCGACACAGTCGGGACACCAGGAGCCAACCGCCGCCGGGATCATGCACTCAGGGCAAATTGGCCGGCCGCAGTTGGCGCAGGAGACGCCGGTCTCTCGATCCGGATGACGGTAGCAGGTGCGCGCACCCAGGGCATCCGGCGTCTCCACCCCGAACTCGTCGAGTGGTGCTCTCTCAGTCACGCAGCGAGCCATCCCAGCGAGGAATGGCGGCAAACAGAGGCGTGAACCAGTCGGGATACTGCAGCGAACGTCCCGTCACCCTGTCGACCACCGCATGTCGCGTGCGACCTGTCGTCAGCACTTCATCATCCCGCCTGATCTCGTAGGCGAAGGAAAAGCGCACATGCTCAACTCGGGCGAGCCACAGGTTGACCTCGAGCAGATCGTCGAGCAACGCCGAACGATGGTAGCGGCAACTCGCCTCCACCACCGGCAGATAGACACCACGCCTCTCGATCTCGGTGATCGGCATGCCCAACTCACGCAAGAGGTGCACGCGAGCCACTTCGAAGTACGTCAGGTAGTTCGCGTAGTAGACAACGCCGGCAGCATCGGTGTCGGCATAGCGCACGCGGACAGGGGTGCGAAAAGGTTCACTGCGGGCGGCCGAGTCGGTCATCTGCGCCAAGTTTAGCACAGCACCCGAGCCGGCCAGCGACGGCCGGCGAGGAAAAAGGGTGGCGCGGCGAGGCTCAAAGCCTCGC
>JBKQWK010000301.1:0-6375 GCA_052139595.1 Thermoleophilia bacterium
CCCCCCCCCCGCAACTGCGACTCGGATGGTCTTGCTACTTGATTTCGGCGCTCGCGCCGGCTTCTTCAAGCTGCTTCTTGGCGTCTTCGGCTTCATCCCTGCTGACGCCCTCTTTGATTGCTTTCGGCGCACCGTCGACAACATCCTTGGCCTCCTTAAGACCAAGTCCGGTGAGCGAACGGACGACCTTGATAACCTGAATTTTCTTGTCACCGATTGAGGAAAGGATGACGTCAAAAGCCGTCTGCTCCTCTTCGACGGGTGCATCACCGCCGGCCGCCGGCGCAGCCGCCATCGCCATCGGTGCAGCCGCGCTGACGCCAAACCTCTCTTCGAGCGCGTGAACGAGCTCGGAAAGTTCGAGCACGGTCATGCTCTCGATTGCGGCAATAAGTTCATCTTTGGTCAGGGTCTTATCTGCCATGTCAATTCACCTCGTGGGTCTGGGGACTCTTCAACAGTTCAAGCGGGCAGGCCGGACAGCTTACGCCGCGGCCTCTTTCTGCTCGACTACCTGACTCAGGACGCGGACAAAACCACTGACTGTCCCCTGAAGCACGGTGACGAGGCCGGTCATGGGCGCTGCCATAGTGCCCACGACCTGGGCGATGAGCATTTCACGCGATGGCAGCGTCGCTAGCGCCTTGACACTGGCAACGTCGATGATCTGGTTCTGCATGAAGCCGCCACGCACCTCGAACGCCTTGTGCGTGCGCGCAAAGTCGGTCAGCGCCTTGGCAGCGCCCACCAAATCGTCACCAGTAAAGGTGACGGCTGTCGGACCACTGAATAGTTCGACCATCGCCCGGCGTCCAGACCGCTCGGCCGCAATCGTGGCCAGAGTGTTCTTCAACACGTGCAGTGTCGCGCCGTGCTCACGCAATTTGGCGCGCAGCTCGCTCAGCTCAGCTACCGTGAGTCCGCGGTAGTCGGCGACGAACACGGTGTCCGAATCGGCCAGACGTTGCGTCATCTCATCTAGAACCGGCTCTTTATCTCTTCTCAGCATATCGACCTCGCAGTCGCATCAAAAAGCCCACCCCCGGGACGGGAGCGGGCAGAGGTTTACGGTCTCTCTCGCTACTCGCCTCAGGTAGGCGGACCACCTGGCCCATTCTGCTCCTGGGGAGCACCAACCTTCATCGGCCGCGACGCGTTCTGGCATCGCACAGCGCTAAAGTATAAGCGAACCCGACGCACCACGCCAGCGCTGATGCGTGGTGCACGTTGGGCGGCGAACTACGTTGACCGTCGTCCGCTGCCCGATGCTGACGGCGCCTCACTCCTCGAACAGGTCACGCGTACGCGTAGTGTCGAGTTCGATGCTCGGGCCCATTGTCGAAACGAGATGGATACTCTTGATGTAGCGACCCTTGGCAACAGCCGGTTTGGCACGCACGATCTCGTCAAGAACAGCACCGTAATTCTCAATCAGCTGTCGCTCGTCAAACGACTTTCTGCCGATGCTCATGTGGACGATGCCGCTGCGGTCGGTGCGGTACTCGACTTTACCGGCCTTAGCGTCGGTGACGGCCTTGCCGACATCAAAGGTAACGGTTCCCGACTTTGGGTTTGGCATGAGGCCGCGCGGGCCAAGCACACGCCCAAGCTTACCAACCACACCCATCATGTCGGGCGTTGCGATGGCGATATCAAAGTCGAGCATGCCGTCTTGCACCTTCTGTGCCAGATCGGCCGAGCCGACGATGCTAGCACCCGCTTCCTGTGCTTCACGTGCTTTATCGCCCTCGGCAAACACAGCCACGCGCACGTCCTTACCAGTGCCGTGCGGCAGCACCGTGGTACCACGGACGATCTGATCGGCATGGCGCACGTCTACGCCGAGACGGAAGTGAGCTTCGACGGTCTCGTCGAAGTTGGCCGTGTCCAAAGACTTGAGCAAACGGACGCCGGCCAGCGGATCATAGAGACGATTTGGGTCTACTGCAGCGCGGGCTGCCTTGTACTTGCGGCCACGTGTAGCCATGGCATGTAACCTCCTGTGGTCCGTACGGCGGCTACGCCGCCTCCCACACAGCGAGCGAGCACGAGCCCGCTCCGATTGACTGCTTATCGGGCGATGTCGATACCCATGCTACGTGCCGTACCTTCGATGATGCGCACGGCAGCGTCAACATCATTGGCATTGAGATCGGGCATCTTGAGCGTGGCGATCTCGCGCACTTTTTCTTTACTGATGCTGGCCACTTTCTTGCGATTGGGCTCACCGGAGCCCTTATCGATGCCAGTGGCTTCACGCAGGAGAACGGCTGCCGGCGGCGTCTTGGTGACGAAGGTGAAACTGCGGTCTTCAAACACCGTGATTTCGACCGGGGTGATCGTGCCAGACTGACCCTGAGTCTGAGCATTGAAGGCTTTACAGAACTCCATAATGTTGACGCCATGCTGGCCGAGGGCCGGACCGACTGGCGGCGCAGGGTTGGCAGCACCGGCCGGGATCTGCAACTTGACTATGGTCATGACCTTTTTGGCCACTGCTTGCCTCGCTTCGCTCTGTGGTTAGCTGGTCTTCTTGACTTGTTCGAATGCGAGCTCGACCGGTGTCTCGCGGCCGAAGATCGACACCATCACCTTAAGTTTTGCCTGATCGGCGTTGACCTCGCTGACCTCGCCCGAGAAGTCGCTGAGCGGACCACTGGTGACGCGCACCATCTCGCCAACAGAGAATTCAGCCTTGGCTTTGGGGCGCTCAACGGACGCGGTGTGCATAATACGGTCTACTTCCGCTCGCGAAAGCGGTGAGGGTTTGTTCTGGGCGCCGACAAAACCGGTGACGCCCGGCGTGTTTTTAACAAGGGACCACGAGTCGTCCGTGAGTTCCATCTGCACAAGCACGTAGCCAGGGAACACACGCCGCTCGTTGGTGACCTTCTGCCCGTCCTTGGTCTCGATCACTTGCTCGGTAGGGACCACAACCTGAACGATTTTGTCGGACTGGTTCATGGACTGAATGCGGTGCTCGAGATTGGCCCGCACCTTATTCTCATGTCCTGAGTAAGTGTTGACGACGTACCAGTGGAACACGCCGGAGACTCCTAGCTAATCACTTTGACAATTAGGTCAACGAATCGCGAAAAGGCAGTATCGAGGACGAACGTAAACGCCGCTGCCACCGCGACCGCAACCAACACCACAATAGTCGACTGAATCAGGTCTGTGCGCGTTGGCCAATTGACCTTGCCCATTTCGCTGCGTACATCGCGCAGGAACTTGCCGCGCGGCTTCTTTTCGACTGTTTTTGCTTTACCTTTCGCCGGCACGCGGCTGCGCCCGCTCTTGGCGACAGCAGCCTGCCGCGCAGCAGCGACTCTACTGCCCGACGGTTTACTACCTTTGGCAGCAGTCTTGCCAACGCTCTTATCTTTACTACTGACGGCCTTAGCCACTCTACGCTCCACTAGATCTTGGCAGGGCTGGAGGGACTCGAACCCCCGACCCCCGGTTTTGGAGACCGGTGCTCTACCAATTGAGCTACAGCCCTAAAGAGACAGTGATACGCGCGAATCACATCGCGCATCCGGCGACAGTCTAACGCGTTTCTTTATGAACTGTATGCGTACCGCACCACCGACAATACTTCTTGATCTCGATGCGGTCCGGATCGTTCTTCTTGTTCTTATTGGTGTGATAGTTGCGACGCTTGCACTCTTGGCAAGCGAGAGTAACGAGCTGACGCACGGTTCACCCTTTCGACGGAAGCACGTTAGGATACCAAGCAACACTGAGGGGGTCAACGCGAGTCGCTTCAACTCCCCGTTGCCCACTCATCGGCCTGCACTCGGCATGGCAGTATACCAGACCTTGGGGAGCCGCGGCAAAACCAGCCGCGGCACTGGAACGCAACGATCGACACGTCACTCACTGTGTCAGGCTGTATCCTCTTCGTCGTGCCGACGGCGCAGCTCGCCCAACTCCACGCGCGTAAGCCGCCGCACAATCGCTCGGCCACGCCAAGTCGGCGGCAGAAGCGATTCAAGCGCGTCACCACGGCCACTCGCCTGGACGAGAGCCCAGGCACTGTGCTCGCCTACCGAACAGCCCCACCAGAAGAGCTCCTGGTGATATGGACCGCGGCCGAGAATCTCGTCCATGGCCGACAGACACTCGCCCGGCGCGTGCGGCACCTCGATGAGATAGCGCACGTTGTCACGCCTTGCGTCTTTGGGCCGGAACGTCATCACCTTTCCCTTCGACAATCTGGCGTTTTCCCCGCCGGGTGCCGGCCAAACACGGCCGGCCGCTTCAGCCTGCCGCGCAGAAACCGCAAAGGCAGGTTGCGGACAGAGCCACAAAGAACACAATGGAGACGATGAGCGAAAATCGCGTTCAGAAAGAAAGCGACACGACGCCGCACAGCGACGGGATCGTCGGCATGGCGACCAACGTCGACAGGAATCACAGCAGACGCAATGGTCAAGCCGGTCGCGTACCTTGGGGCTGGCGCGAGGTTCTCTTTGCCCTGCTGATCGCCGTCGCTCCTGTGCTCGCCCTGACGCTACTCAGCCTGGGGGCCGGCTCGAGTACCAGCGCCAGCAGCAATGCCACGACTGGCGTCGCCGTGGCGACTGTGGTGAGCGCGCTGGTGGTCGACTTGTGGTATGTGGGCTGGGCGTGGCGCTTTTCACTGCATAAGTTCCGCCTGCAGCTGACGTCCTGGGGATTTCGCCCGCCAGTGTGGGCCATGGTCTGGCTGATCCCGCTTTCCCTGGTCATCGTTTATGCGGTGACCGCCGTGCACGATCACTTCATTCACGTGCCACAACAGTCAGTCGTCAGCGCCTTTCCGCACACCACAATCGGCGCCGTCCTCTTCGTCGCGCTGGCTTGCATCATTGCCCCCATCCTGGAGGAGACGTTTTACCGCGGCTTCGTCTTCCAGGGTTTGGCAAACTCGTTTGGACCGGTGTGGGGCGCTGTCGTCTCCGCTGCGATCTTCAGCGCCAGCCATCAGCAGGCCACGGTATTCATTCCGCTCTTTACCCTTGGGCTTCTGCTTTGCTGGGTCTTTTACCGCACCGGCTCCCTGTGGACCAACATTGCTCTGCATGCGACCTTCAACACGATCGCGATACTCGTATGGGCCCTGGGTCACGGTTAAGAAACACTCGAAGTCAGCGGAAAACGGCGTCTGCCAGCGGCAGACACAGAGCTGGCCTAGCGAAGCAGCGAGGGCTTGCGGAGATCGCGGCACTGGCAACCGCCCTCGAGCGGCAGCTGGGTAAGCGCCTCGAGCAGAATACGGCCAACGAGCCGTGCGTCGTCATGAAAGATGCGTGTCAGTTCTTCATGTTCCCAGGCCTTGACGACGCCCTCACCGTAGTTAACGACGACGTAAATGCCACCGTAGCAAGCACCAATATCGCGGGCCAGCCAGACCTCGGGGACGAAACTCTGGCCGATGATGTCGCCCTGGTGACGTAACTGATCGACCTCCGCTGGCGATTCAAAGCGCGGGCCTTCCGTAACCACGTAAACGCCGCGCGTGAAAAGGCGCCGGTCGGACGCGAGGCGTTTGGCCGCCAGGCGCAGCGCCTCGCGACAGACAGGGCACACTGGGTCGCGCATGATGAGCAAGTAATCACCGCAGACAGTGCCTCCCCGATCTCTGTCTGTAGTGCGATCCACGAAATCGTCGACGATGACCAAGTCGCCGGGATCGAGCAGCCGGTTGAGGCTCCCCACTCCCGCGTCCGCCAGGATGCGTTGCACACCGGCGCGATGCAAGACGCTGAACACCTGACGCGAGGCGATGCCGCGGGCCACATCGTTACGCCACCCATGTAACTGCACGTGCAGAACACGCTTCTCGCCCAGCGCGATGAGAGCGAAAGGCGGGCTGTCGCCCCACGGCGTCTCGAAAACGAGATCGGCTTCGAGCAAGCGGGCCTGCGGGTGCAGGTCAGCCGGGAAGTGGCTCGCCAACGAGCCGGTGCCGCCGACAACGGCGTAGCCGGCCTCTGGCACCGCAGGTGACGACACGAACGTCAGAACCCAGCAATGCTGGCCGGCACGTGCAGCACCATGATCTGCACGTGATCGCCAGCGTCGGAGGTGAACTGTTTGAGATTTTGTACGACCTGAGCCGGAAAAGCGCGCACGCGCCCAAGCTGCGTAACGCCGGCCTGCACCTCATCGCCAATGCTCACCGAGACGTCAGCGACATGTGTCATCACGAGCAGAAGACCGGGGTCGCTAGCGAAGCGAATGTCGATCTCTTCGTCTGTGTAACGACCGAGAAGCTTGTAGCTCTTAACCCCGGCCACTTGACCGTCAAGGGGACTGACGATGTTCGAACCGGGAACGGCACCGACATCAAGACCAGCAGTCGCTGGTGAAGCAGCGCCAGCTCCAGCG
>JBKQWK010000302.1:0-6415 GCA_052139595.1 Thermoleophilia bacterium
GCCCCTTGGTGCCGCAGGTCCAGGTGTTGGCGCGACCGTCATGGCTGCACCTGCGGCGCCGAGTTCTCTTTTAAGCTTTTGTGGCGGAGGTGAGCGGTGAGCGACTCAAGTCCCACCATCTATCGAACTGAACCCCTGCAGACGTACTTTGACGACACGGCGGCCGACAAGCCGGCGCCGGGCGGTGGCAGTGTTTCGGCCTGCGTCGGCGCCCTGGGCGCGGCGCTAGTGAGCATGGTCTGCAATCTCACTCGCGGACGGGCGAAGTACGCCGCCGTCGACGGTCAGGTGCAGGCTTTGCTTGTCGAGTCAGAAGCGGCTCGCGTCAAGCTGGAGCAACTGTTGCAGGACGACACGTCTGCCTACAACGGCGTCATCGAAGCCTACAAGTTGCCTAAAGAGACCGTCGAGCAGCAGCGGGTGCGCAGCCAGGCCATTCAGGATGGCCTCATCGTTGCCGCCAACGCGCCGCTGGCAATCTGCCGTGTCGCTGTCGAGGTATGTCGTCTGGCAACGACTGTTGCCGAGATTGGCAATCCGAACGCGGTGACCGATGCTGGTATCGGTGCTGTGCTCGGCGAGGCCGCCGCCGTCGGTGCCGCCCTCAACGTCAAGATCAACCTCGGCTCGATCAAGGATGAGACCTTCGTCGCTGCGGCGACAGCGGAGGTCGAGACGATCGTCGCCGAGTGCGGCCGTCTGCGCGCGGATGCTCTCAGGATCACCAACGACAAGCTGTGACGGTCACCGTCACACGGTAGCGAGGTCAAAAGAATGGCAGCACACATCATCGATGGCAAAGCGATTGCGGAGCAGATTCGCGCCGAGATCAAGGCTGATGTCGCCAAGCTGGCGATGCGCGGTGTCACGCCGGGAGTGGCCACGATTCTCGTCGGCGATGACGGCGGAGCGCAGTTTTACCGTGGTCAGATCGAGAAGAACACAGGCAGTGTCGGCTTCAACTACTTCAACAACACGCTGCCCGGCACAACCAGCAAGGACGACGTCCTGGCTCTGATCGATGAACTCAACCACGACGCTCGCGTGCACGGCATCTTGGCCCTCATGCCAATGAGTGGCGCAATCGATCAGAACAAAATCTTCAACGCCATCGCACCCGTCAAGGATCTGGACTGCGTCAACCCGGCGAATATTGGTCATGTGCTGCTTGGCGATCAGCTTTTCGCGCCGGCCACGCCTTCGGCCTGCATTGAAATTCTCGACCGCGAGGGCGTCCAGCTTCAGGGCCTCGAGGTGACGATCGTCAACCACTCCAACATCGTCGGCAAACCGGTGGCACTGCTCAGCCTAAATCGCAACGCGTCGGTACACGTTGTGCACGTCTTCAGCAAAGATGTGCCGGCTGCCTGTCGCCAGGCGGATGTGCTGATCAGCGCTGCTCCGGTGCGCAACCTCATCAAGGCCGACATGGTCAAGCCGGGGGCCATTGTGATCGACGTGACCACGATGCGCGGCGACGACGGCAAGCAGGTCGGCTCCCTTGAGTATGATGCCGTTTGCAAGGTTGCCGGCCGGGTCACGCCGGTGCCTGGCGGCGTCGGTCCGGTGACGAATGTGATGTTGTTAAAGAACGCGCTCAGCGCCTGCAAGGTGCAGACCGAGGCGTTCTGACAGCGGCGGGCATCCCCGCCGGCTACAGCACGGAAGTGCGTGCAGAGCTGCCGGGGATGCCCGCCGCTATGTGGCGCGGTATCATGAAGCCAGGCGCGTCGATGGTCCTGGCGGCGAAATGCTCAAGTCTCTTTCGTTCGCCAGCGTGCAGCTGTTGACGATGCCCTCCGAGTTGGCAATTGTGGCGGGCCAAGGTCCAGGCAGCCTTGGCCCGATTGATGAGAGCGGGATGTGATGCGATGCCCAGACGTGTGACGCAGAGCGCGCCGGCTGTCGCCGCGGGCGACGACACTGCGCTTGACCTTTCCAAGGTGGCGACAATCGTTGCCGCTAATGATCCGCAGAGCAATCTCATCGCTCTGCTCCAGCGAGCGCAGGCCGAATTCGGCTATTTGCCGGAGCCAGTTGTGCAAGAGATCGCCCGACTCGGCGGCGTACCCGCGTCGCGCATTTACGGAGTGATCACCTTCTACTCGCAGTTCACGACTGAACCGAGTGGGCGCAACAAGATCTGCGTCTGTCATGGCACCGCCTGCCACGTGGCTGGGGCCTCTCGAATTACTGAGGCAATCTCGCAAGAACTCGGTGTCGACGATGGTGGCACGACGGAGGACATGAATTTCACTCTCGACTCAGTTGCCTGTATGGGCGCTTGCTCACAAGCCCCGGTCATGCGGATCAACGACGAGACCTATGGTCATCTCGCTCCAGACACGGCGCGCAAGGTGATTCGCGAGCTGCTGACGTCGTTGGGCCTGGAGCCAGCCGACCTGGCTGGCGCCATCACTCGCGGAGGCAACGATGAATAGTCCGTCGCACGAAGCTCCTGCCGGCGCCAGAGTCGCAGTTGACACGGGCGCTGACGGCAAGCGGCGCGTTAAGGTGTGTGCTGGCACTGCCTGCGTCTTCGCCGGCTCGTTGAAGGTGTATGACGCTTTCGTCAACGAGATTGCCGAAGCTGGTCTGGAAGACGAGATCGAGGTCTCGATCATCGGCTGTCACGGTCTGTGTTCGCAGGGCCCCGTGGCTGTCGTCGAGGACGACGACACGTTCTATCCGCGCCTGCGGCCGAAAGACGTCAAACGTATTGTCAATGAGCACCTCATCGGTGGTCAGATTGTCGAGAAGCTGCTTTACATCGACCCGGCCACAGGCGCGCCGGTGGCCTGCAGTGGCGATATTCCCTTCTACAAACAGCAGACACGCATAGCTCTGCGCGACGTGGGTGTCGTGCATCCTGAGCGCATTGAGGAGTACATCGCGCGTGGTGGCTACGAAGCGGCACGCACGGTCTTAACCGCGACGACGCCTGAGTGGGTCATCACCGAAGTTACCGCCTCAGGTCTGCGCGGCCGTGGTGGCGCCGGATTCTCGACGGGCACGAAGTGGAAGTTTGCCCACCAGTCGCCCGGAGACGTGAAGTACGTTATCTGCAACGGTGACGAGGGCGACCCCGGTGCGTTCATGGATGCTTCTGTGATGGAAGGCGACCCGCACGCGGTGATTGAAGGCATGATCATCGCCTCGTATGCGATCGGCGCTCGCGAGGGCTACATCTATGTTCGCGCCGAGTATCCGCTGGCCGTCAAGCGCCTCGGCATAGCCTTGAAGCAGGCGGAGGAACACGGGTTTCTCGGTGAGAACATTTTCGGCACCGATTGGAGTTTTGCGCTCAAGATCAAGGAAGGTGCCGGGGCGTTTGTTTGCGGCGAGGAAACGG
Organism: Thermoleophilia bacterium; assembly: GCA_052139595.1. Lineage (GTDB taxonomy): Bacteria > Actinomycetota > Thermoleophilia > UBA2241 > UBA2241 > JBKQWK01. The sequence continues at coordinate 3,353 of JBKQWK010000302.1, forward strand.
CGATGATCGCCAGCATTGAAGGCAAAAGGGGCATGCCGCGCACGCGGCCGCCGTACCCAGCCGTGAGCGGCCTCTGGGGCAAACCGACGAACATCAACAACGTCGAAACGTTCGCCAACATTCCCTGGATCGTCACTCATGGTGCGGCCGCCTATGCCGCATATGGTTCTGAGAAGAGCCGCGGTACCAAGGCTTTTTCGCTGGCTGGGCAAGTGGTCAACGGAGGTCTTTGCGAAGTGCCCATGGGCTCGAGCCTGCGCCACGTGATTTTTGACGTCGGTGGCGGTATCAAGGGCGGTCGCGAGTTCAAGGCTGTGCAGCTCGGTGGACCCAGCGGTGGCTGCGTACCGGCCCATCTGCTCGATACGCCGGTCGACTACGAGAGCCTTGCCGCTACCGGAGCCATCGTTGGCTCGGGCGGCATGGTCGTGGTCGACGATCAGACGTGCGTGGTCGATCTCGCCAGGTACTTTCTGCAGTTCACACAGAACGAGAGTTGCGGCAAGTGCGTGCCCTGCCGCTTGGGCACCAAACGCATGCTCGAGATTCTCGAGCGGATCACCCAGGGAGAAGGTGAAGAGGGCGATATCGAACGTCTCGAGAGCCTGGCTGTGACGATCAAGCGGACCAGCCTCTGCGCTTTGGGTGGCACGGCGCCGAACCCGGTGCTGACGACGATCAAGTACTTCCGCGACGAGTACGAGGCGCATATCAACGAGAAGCGCTGCCCGGCAGGACGCTGTAAGGCGCTGATCACCTACTACATCGATCCCGATGCCTGCACCGGCTGCACCCTCTGTGCCAAGAAGTGTCCCACCGGCGTCATCAGTGGTGAAAGGAAGCACACGCACGTCATCGACGTCAGTGGCTGTATCAAATGCGATACCTGCCGCCAGGTCTGTAACTTCGATGCCGTCAAAGTGCTGAGCGGGAGCAGCGCCAAGCCAGGCAGCGTTTCGGCTGCGAACCGTCAGTAGCGCCTCGTCAGCTCTTTTGCGGGCCGACGCGAGCTGTGCAGCCACACGTTGTCCTGCCCGATGAAGCGTCGCTGCGTGCTTCGCCGGAGTCTGTTCCTGCCGTCGTCGGTCGGCAGATGCCGGCAGAAGATTGCATCACCGGGGGGCTGGGGGTAATGTACCCAAGCCCCCCAAGTCTTGATGAAGTAGGTGAAAATGCTGAAGCTGTTTTTTGTGACAGACGTTCATGGCTCGAACGTCTGTTACCGCAAGTTCCTCAATGCTTTGCCCATCTATGGGGTCGACATAGCGATTATGCTCGGCGACCTCACGGGCAAGGTGCTGGTACCGCTGGTTGAAAGGTCCAGCAGCACGTGGGAATGCACCCTCATGGGCCAGCACTTTGACATTGAGACGAAAGAAGAGCTCGACAAGATCAAGAAGACGGTCGAGAACGCCGGCTACTACTGGGTGCACCAGACGCGCGACGAGTTCGATGCCACCAAGGCCGACCCCGCCAAAATAGACGCTCTCTTCAAGAGTCTGGTGTTCAAGCGGGTCGAGGAGTGGCTTGAGCTTGCCGACGAGCGTCTCGAGGGCAAGCCATACAAGATGTACATGGCTCCCGGCAACGACGACTGGTTCGTCATCGATGACATGATCGACAAGGCCAAACTTGTACATCCCTGCGATAATCGCGTGATCGATTTTGATGGTCACGAGATGGTCACCTCGTCGTGGAGCAACCCGACGCCGTGGCAGACACCGCGCGAGCTGCCCGAAGACGAACTCGAAGTCAAGCTCGATGCCCTCTGCAAGCAGGTCAAGAACTACGAGAGCGCCATCTTCAACTTCCACGTACCGCCGCATGGCTACTCCCTCGACCTGTGTCCGAAGCTCGACGAGAACCTCACCATGGCTGCCGAAGAGAAAATTCACGCCGGCAGCATTGGCGCCAAGCACATGGTCGAAAAGTACCAGCCGCTCCTCGGCCTGTTCGGTCACATTCACGAGTCGCGTGGCGCCCAGAAAGCCGGCCGTACACTCATGATCAACCCCGGGAGCGAGTACTCAGAGGGCATCCTCAAGGGCGTCATCGTCATGCTCGATAAGAAGAAGATCAAGGACTATGTCTTCACGTCGGGTTGATGTTCGCTCGACTGCACCAGTGACGAGGTCCATAAGCAGCGCAGAAGGAGGTGGAGCAATCGATGAGTGACAAGGTGTTCGTCCTGCCCAAGGACATCCCGCTCAACCGGTATCCGAAGCCTGAAGTTTTCTTGAGTGAAGGCAAGCGCATCGCCGAAGCGGCACAGAAGGTCGGCATTTCCATGCGCGTTATGGGACCGATCGCTCTGCACTACTACTTCCCCGACCAGGTGGATTTGTACGCGGCTCTGGAACGCCTCGGTGACCGCTACTTCACCGACATCGATTTTGCTTCATACGGCAAGACGCGGGGCAAGATGGTTGACTTCATGAAGACGATGGGCTACGAAAGCGACCTGCAGACGATGGTCGTCTCAGGCAAGACGCGGCACATCTACTTTGGTGGCGCCGTACCAATGATCGACGTCTTTTTCGACAAGCTCGACTACTGTCACGAGGTCATCTACGACGGACGTCTCGACAAAGATCCCTGGAGCGTATCGCTGGCCGACATCCTCCTGCAGAAGCTGCAGATCTGGGAGATCAACGATAAAGACCTGAAGGACATCGAGTATCTCTTCACGACCGCTGATGTTGGTGACGACGACGAGCGCAAAATCAATCAGTCGTATGTCGCCAAGCGTTTCGCCGATGACTGGGGCTTCTGGTACACGGCGACAACCAATCTCGGTCGCGTCAAAGAGCATGTCGACAAAGTTGCTGCCTTCAGCGACGCTCAGCGGCAGAAGATCAAGGATCGTTGCGATCAGTTTCTGGCGCGCATCGAGGCTGAGCCCAAGACCAAAGGCTGGAACAAGCGAGCCAAGAAGGGCACGTCGAAGCTATGGTACAACACCGGCTTTTCGGACTGGTGATCTGAGGGCGTGTCGGGCGCGGTCCATGCGGCCGCTGGCAAACAGTTTCGGCCATGGGGCGGCAAGGTGCTGAAGCACCTTGC
>JBKQWK010000303.1:0-8056 GCA_052139595.1 Thermoleophilia bacterium
AATTACTTGACGCCACCCCTGGGGAATTGTTTGACGCTAGAGGGCCTTAGCCTGGGGAATTATTTGATCGCCGACAACGACGACAGGTCTGGCAGTCAGGCGCCCTTGCCGGTAAAACAGCGCTTACCTGTCGCTCCCTGCGGCCTCATCGAGAAAGAGCCGCCGGGATGCTTGACTTCTCTTTGGCGTCCGAGCGATGGATGTGTCGTCAATGCAAACGAGGCCAAGGGGCAACCATGCAGCTGCAACTCAACGACCTGATCAGATTCGCGAAGAAATACCAGGATCTCGGCAACGCCGTCCAGGAACAGTTAGACGATATCGTCTCCTACGACTACGACGATTTGAATCCGAACGCCGTCCGTATGATCGAGGACTTCCTTACCGGGGTGCAGCAGACGATGGACATTGACGGTGAGGGCGACGACGAGAAGTCACTTGCTGCCGCTCTCTTCTCCTGCCAAGAGGTGCTCGCCGACGCCGCGAGCGCCCAATGACGGCAAGGAAAGACCACACCCGCTACCTCGTCGTCGCTCGCGACGGAGACGATCACTGGCATCCCGTCCGCCTCGGCACCCTGACGCCCCGCTCTGCTGCCTTGATGCACATCGACATCCAGCGTCGCCAGGGTGTTCCTGATCGCTGCCAGATCTGGACGCAGGCGCAGTGGCTTACCTACGACTCAAAGCAAGTCGTTGACGTCTGGGCGCAAGGAGAATAACCACCAGGCGGTGTTTTACGTTGCGGCCGCACACGACAACCTTGCAGAAACCTCGTTGACTTCACCCTGGCGGTTGAGTGATGAATGTGGTCGGCAAGCAAACGCGGCCAAGGAGGCCCCCATGAACGCCAAGACCACCCGCGAGACCACCGTGACAGGCCAACTCATGCGCGAGGCCATCGACCAGGCAATGGCCCTCGTCGCCGAGATGCAGGAGTGCCTTGGAGACTACGACAACCAGGTCGAAGCCGGCGAGACCGTCGACACCGACAACGTCGCCTGGATGCGCGAGCGCGTCAGCGACCTCGAACACGCAGCCGAGGGTTTCCGCGCCTACACGCTCGAGTAACGCACACGCCGCGCCGAGGCGCCGCCGCCAGGCGGCGTTTCTCGTTGTGGGTTGGTCGCGCTTGCGCTCGCTTGGCCACACGCGCCAACAGGGCGCGCCGTGTGCGCCAGTGGTAAAGTTAATAGGCAGACGACACCACGCGGTGTCACAGTCCTGTGACGTGTACGCACCTCTGCCGCGTGTGTGTCGTCTCTCTGTGCGCAACGTGCGCGCAACGCGCACAACACGGCGTGGTTGGTCGCGAAATGAATCCGAAGGCGGGAGGAGGCAACAGGGTGGGGCACGTAAGGTCGTTTGTGACCTCGTTGCAGATGCATTTGAGATCGGACCGGTAGGCCGGTCAAATCACTAGGAAGCGAAGCCGCAGACCCTGCCGCCTCGTGAGCAGAACTTCTCCCGCAAGTGGAGATTCGGATTTGTCATTTTGAGGCTAAACGCCGTCCACGAGCGAAACGGAGCGAAAAGTCGGCAGTAACGCAACGGGTGACGTCGCCTCTACCATTGAAGCATGGTAACCGGACCTCTCTACTGCGCTCACTGCGGCGCGCTCATCGACCCGCCCTACACGGCACGGCGCCGTTACTGCAACATCACGTGCCGCAACGGCGCCTGGCGTGCTCGCCGCTCGCCGGCCACCTGGGAGGAGGTCGCCGATGAGCCCAACGAGTTCCTGGACGCGCTCGATAGCTCGCTGGCCGGCCTCATCCCGCCGCTTACGCAGGCGCCGCTCGACGACCAGATCGTGCGCGCCATTTTAGAGACCCGCGGTCTCGTCGGTGCCTTTCGCCGCCTTGGTGTCGAGGCGCAACCGAAGCTCTCCTGACGATGCTCTGGCGCCGGCGCGGCCATTCACGTCGTGCTCGATGAATTCTTCGGCAAGGATCTCGAATGACGAACGAGGTGACGCTAACGATCGTGCCCGCGCTCCTCAGCCGCCATGGGCGTGGAGCATGGCAGCGTGGCGCAAGCGCCAGTCGTGTGGCAGGCACCCGAAAGCGCGGCGACCAGGGGTCGTGGCCTGACGGGTTACGCTGCAGCGGGCGCTGGTCACGTCCATGATGTCTAGCCGGGACAACAAGGTCAGTATATTTCGCGTCCATCCTTGCCTGAGGCAACGAATCAGTTTCGAGTGTTCCTTTGGTGCGCCAATGCGCCTCTTTGCGTGACTAGCGACGCTCTGCTAGCATCGTAGAACTGATTCTCAGTCTGACATCCCGTTACTTCAGGAGCGAGTAGCATGTCGTTATTGACGAGCGCCTCTTCGCAGCTTGCAGACTCAGCTTCTGCGCCGGCGATGACCGACCTTGCCCCGATGATTGTGCGCCAACGTCTGGTTATCGAGGGCATTCCGCCGGCGCCGGTCGGCGACGCCGCCATTCGCACCTACCTCGAACAGCTTGCCGATGTCTGCGAGATGACCATGCTCCTGGCCCCGGTCACCCATCGCTCGGAGCGCTATGGTTGGGCTGGCTGGGCGCACTGGGAAACCTCCGGTGCCCATTTCTACGCCTGGGAGACACCACTGCTGTTTCTGTCGGTCGACATCTACGCCTGTAAGGCGTTTAACGCTCAGCGGGCAGTCCAGTTTACGAACGACTTCTTCGCCTGCAGCGCGATCGTCGCAAAGGAGTTTTGAGGCGTGCTGGCGAGACTGGGCGAGCTTGATGAGGCTGGCTTGCGCCGTCTAGCACAGGAGGTCGTTGATCCGGCTGCCAACGAACCGTTTGGTGCCTACCTGTTTACCAGCGAGCAGGCTGGCGCGCGCCTCGCGCGGGCGCTCGAACAGCGTGTTTTTTTGGAATCGTTTGGCAACACAGCCGCTCTCCTGGCGGCCGAGTACGGTGACTATGAAGCCCACAGTGTCTTTCTCTGCCTGATCGACCAGCACCGCAAACTCCCGGTCGGGATGATGCGCATCTTGTTGCCGTCGACAGCGGGATTCAAGAGCCTGAACGATATCGAGCCGGTCTGGGGCGAACCGGCCGCGACGCTCATTGCCCGCACCGGCCTGGCATTTGATCCACTCGCCACCTGGGATATTGCTACCTTGGCCGTAGCTGCCGACTATCGCGGCAAAGCAACGGCCGGGTTGGTGAGCATGGGGCTCTATCAGACGCTCAGCCTGGCGGCAAAGCGCTGCAGCATCGACTGGTTTGTCGCTATTCTCGATCTGCCTGTCTTTCGTCTGCTGCGCTGGCAGCTGCACCTCATCTTTGCCGGCTACAGCGGCGCTGCGCCGCGGCCCTATCTCGGCTCTGTCGCCAGTATGCCGGCCTGGTGTGAGGTGGCCGAGGCCGACAAGCGCCTGGCGGCAACCGATCCCGATCTGCACGCGATTCTCGTTGCCGGTACAGGTCTGGAGGCGGCCCTCAGGCCAGTTGCCGTCGGTTCGTTGGACCGCCTTGCCGCACGACAACGTCAGGCTGTCGATCGTCTGCGTGTGCTTACGCAGAAACGAGTCGTAGCCGCTGCTCGGCGAGCAGGCTGATCACCGCCGGCAGACTGTCGGCGCGCACCGGGCGGGAGTGCAGGTAACCCTGCATCGCCTCGCAGCCGAGATCGAGTAAGCGCGTCGCCTGGGCCGCGGTTTCAACGCCTTCGGCGACGATCGTGATCCCGAGAGCATGCGCCATCGCCACAACGGCAGCAATCAAGGTGGTATCGGCGCTGTCTTCGTCGGTAAGGTTGTCGACGAAGACCTTGTCGATCTTGAGGATCGTTGCCGGGAAGCGCTTCAGATAGGCAAGCGACGAATACTCGGAGCCAAAGTCGTCAATCGCTATCCTAATCCCCAGATGGCGCAGCCGGGCCAGTGTCGCGGCAGCCGCCACCGGATCCTCCATGAGGACTGATTCGGTCAGCTCGAGACAGAGCGTCGCGCCGGCCAGGCCGTGCTGGGCAAGGAGGTCGCCAACCCGCTCAACAAGCCCCTCGTCACGCAGTTGGGCGGCCGAGAGATTGATGGAAACGTAGAGATCGTCCATCGCCTCTGTCTGCCGCTGCCAGAGAGCCAACTGGGCGAGGGCGGTCTCTAAGACCCAGTTGCCGATCGGACCGATGAGGCCACTCTCCTCGGCCAGCGAGATGAACTTGACTGGCGAGATAACGCCGTACCTGGGGTGTGCCCAGCGCAGGAGGGCTTCCATGCCGACCGCTGGCCCCTGGGGCAGGCGCGTAATCGGCTGATAGACGAGATGGAGTTCGCCGCGGCTGACGGCGTGATGCAGATCTTGCGTGAGTTCAGCTCGCTCGGCGAGACGGATGCGCATCGACTCATCAAATACGGCGACCGCATCACGACCGCCATCTTTGGCTTCGTACATCGCCGTGTCGGCGTCGCTAATGAGCGCCTCGGCAGTTGCCTGCCGGTCGTCGCCGGAGGCATAAGCGAGGCCAATGCTGGCCGAGACAAAGAAACTCACGCCGTTGGCGACAAACGGTTCCTTCAAGCAGGTGCGCAGGCGATTCGCCAACTCGAGCGCTTGCGAAACGCTGACCACTTCGCCGAGAACGATCATGAACTCATCGCCACCGAGGCGGGTGACGAGATCGGTCGGACGAACGTTGACCCGCAGGCGCTTGGCAACGTCAATGAGCAGCTCATCGCCATGGCGATGGCCGAGGCTGTCGTTGATCAGCTTGAACTGGTCGAGATCGATGTAGAGCAGCGCGATGTGGCTGTCATCGATGCGCGGCCGGGCCAGCAACTGGCTCAGTTCGTCGTGCATGAAACGACGATTCGGCAGCCCAGTGAGACTATCGTGAGTAGCCTGGAAGGCAAGCCTTGCTTGCGAGTTCTCGGCCGTCTGGAGAGCCTCGACGACGCGTACGACGGCAGCCAGACTCAAGGCCACGATAAAGCCGAGAAGCACGTAGCGGTCGCTTGCATCGACATGGCGCTGCATCACCACGAGCGGTCCCGGGACGATCAAAGCGAGAGCAACAAGGGCGATGCGCCCGCGGCCAAGACGAGTTGTTTGAAGGTGTGTGCGAGGCGTCGTCAAGAAGCGCATGGACGGATGCAGGGCAGCCGCACCGGCGCCGAGATAGGCCAGGCTATAGGGCAGGTCAAGCACACCGCTGGCGAAGTGCGCCAGGTTCATGTCGGCGAGCATGTAGAGGGCGTCACCAACGAACATGAGGGTCATACCGGCGAGCAAGAACCAGAAGGCCGGATGACGTTTTTGCCCGGGGCTGAGAGCCAGGCGAAGGGTGATCACAACGAGAAAGATATCGAGCGAGGGGTAGCTGATGAGCACGAGGCGCACCGTCAGCGGTGCCGTGGTCAGGGCAAGAACGCGCTCGACAGCGAAGACCCAGGCGATGGTTGCGGCTGCCAGTCCACCGATGAGGCCGTCGAGGATGATGCCGAACTGGTCCTGACCGGCGCGCAAGCCGAGGTGGGCGAAGCCGACGAGGCCACCACCGAGAAGAATGTAGCCGGGCAAATCGAGCAGATCGGGAATCAGCGAACGGCTCGCCGTCAAATTGCCCATGGTGTTCAGGTCGCTGCGTACAAGTTGAGCCACGAAAAATAAACCCAGGGCGGCGACGATCGCTAGCCAGGGCCAGCGATGGGCTGGGCGGCGAAACCGGAGCGAGACGATAAAGGCGAGGACGGTCGCGACACCGAGGGCGAGCAGGACTGTGCCTTCCCAGGCGCCGGTGACTCCGCTCGCAGCGCCCAGCGCCGCCACTGTACCGGCGGCGAGATACAACGTGGTTGCGATCGTGCCTCGGCTCCAGCGCGGCTGCAGCGACTGGCCAACCTCTGTCGCCAGCAATCGGGTGTTTTGACTCATAGCTCATCTGTCGGCAGATCGGGCTGATTCATTGAGTCAAACAGTCCCGATCTCGTGATGCCAGCGCTGCGAGATCGGGGCCGAAGGTTGCATAGGCGGGGCGCGGCAGCCTGCTGCGCTGATGCAGGCGACCTGCGTCAGCCGCCCTCTTGGCCCGCCGACGTTTGTCTTGAAGCTGAGGCAGCGCTGCCAAACAAGGGTAGTGCTTGGCACGACGCGCAGATGCTGCGAGCTGCCCTGACGGTGCGCGTGGCCGCTATCTTCGCCGAGCAGGATGTCACTGCGCTGACCGGCAACGCCGTGGTGATCTGCTCACAGATAGCCGGCCACAGTCCGAGTGTCTACCGACAATTGCAACGTCGTGGTTTTCGCCAGTCCTCGCGTTTAATCGCTTCGCGGAGGCTGTCGTCAAGAGGTAGCCCACGACTGACCCTCCACGACTGACCCTTTATCTGCGTGCGCTGTGCGAAAGCGCAGTGCGTCAGTTCGTACCCACGTGCGTTGGCAGCTCGTCGGCGGCAGCGCCCTCTGCAGCATCTTCTGCCGCTCCACAGGTTTGGTAGTCAGGTGCACGGCGCACGGCCGTTCTCACCCGATGGTTGCACTCCGCTCCGTCCGACACTCCGTGTAAACTAACAGGCAAAGCGGACGCGGCTACCAGCCGCCATCATTAAGGTACGCAAAGGTACGCATGCCGGGGGGTCACATGGCTGCACCAGATGCCGTTCTCGATCTCGTCGAACGCTTTGCCCGTAACCGCGAGCAGTACCGAAACGCTGCCTACAACGAGACTCAGGTGCGGCGCGAGTTCATCGATCCGCTCTTCGTCGCCCTCGGTTGGGATGTCGATAACAGCCGCGGCCATGCCCAAGCCTACAAGGATGTCGTTCACGAAGACGCGATCAAGGTCGGCTTAGACACTCGCGCCCCTGATTACTCGTTTCGCATCGGCGGCACACGCAAGTTCTTTGTCGAGGCGAAGAAGCCGGCCGTCAATCTCAAAGACGACCCGGCGCCAGCCTACCAGCTGCGTCGTTACGCTTGGTCGGCCAAACTGCCACTCAGTGTCCTCACCGACTTTGAGGAGTTCGTTGTCTACGACTGTCGCGTCAAGCCGGCGGCGAGCGACAAGTCTTCGGTGGCCCGTACCCTCTATGTCCCCTACAACCACTACGCTGAGCGCTGGGATGAGATCGCCGCCGTATTCAGTAAAGAGGCGATCCTTCAAGGCTCGTTTGACCGCTACGCCGAATCAACGAAGGCCAAGAAGGGTACCGCCGAAGTCGATAAGGCGTTCCTCGCAGAGATCGAGGAGTGGCGTGGCCTGCTCGCCCATAACCTCGCCCTGCGTAACCCCTCACTGACTACCCGCGAGCTCAACTACGCCGTCCAGGTCACCATCGACCGCATCATCTTCCTGCGCATCTGTGAGGACCGCGGCATCGAGCCCTACGGACGGCTGCGTGGTTTGCTGCAGGGACTCGGCACCTACGGCCGCCTGAAGGCTCTCTTTCACGAGGCTGACGCCCGTTACAACTCGGGTCTCTTCCACTTCGCAACTGAGAAGGGGCGGGTAGGCTACGTCGATCGCCTCAGCCTCGAACTGGCGCTTGACGACAAACCGCTCAAGGACATCGTCAAGCGCCTCTACTACCCCGAAAGCCCGTACGAATTCTCTGTTCTCCCGGCGGACATCCTCGGTCAGGTCTATGAGCAGTTTCTCGGTAAGGTGATTCGCCTGACAGCCGGCCACCAGGCCAAGGTCGAAGACAAGCCCGAGGTGAAGAAGGCCGGCGGTGTCTACTACACACCGACCTACATCGTTGACTACATCGTCAAGCACACCGTCGGCAAGTTGCTTGAGGGTAAGACAGCGAAACAGGCAGCCTCTCTGCGCATCCTCGATCCCGCCTGTGGCTCCGGCTCCTTTCTCATCGGCGCCTATCAGTACCTGCTCGACTGGCATCTCAAGCTCTACGCCGAGCAGCCGGGAAAGTATCGCAAGGAGCTGCATCAAGGTCTGGCCGGTGAGTGGCAACTGACAACAGCCGAGAAGAAGCGCATCCTGCTGGCTAGCATCTACGGTGTCGACATTGACAGCCAGGCCGTCGAGACGACCAAGCTCAGCCTGCTGCTCAAAGTGCTTGAGGGCGAGACCGCGGCCACGATCGAGAGCCAGCTCAG
>JBKQWK010000304.1:0-13647 GCA_052139595.1 Thermoleophilia bacterium
CATAAAGCTTACGTAGACCAGGCGCGGCTTGGCCCAGTGCAGCGGTTGATCGAGCAGGTCTTCGTGCGTCGTCACTCTGAAGCCGCGCTCATAGCGCTGCTGACCCATGGCTTGCAGACGCCGCGCCATACGCTCGGCCCAGCAATGGACGCAACCGGGGCTGATCTTGGTGCAGCCGGTCACCGGGTTCCAGCTCTCTTCCCCCCAGGCGATGCCGCGACTGCTGGTCATGCGAACACTCCCTCGGCCGCCAGGGCGGCCCGGATCGTGTGTTTCGCGTCCCACGGATCGCTGATCTCGAGAAAGGCCCAGCGGCCGAAGCGGCCGTCGTTGTTGACGGCGGGCACCCACAGGCTGCGCGCAGTCTCCACTTTCGCAGCCTTCTCAGGTTTGGACTGGCCCGAGACCTCGATGATCAGGTTGAGCGGCTCACGGGTGCGGGCATCCGCGCGCAGCCGGACGATGAAGTCGGGGACGTAGTTATGCGTCTCGCCCTCGTAGGTGTACGGGATCGTAAAGCCGAGGTTGTGGTTTTTGACGTAGCTTTCGACCTCATCCATATCTTCGAGCACCTGGGCCATCTTCTGCTCCCACGAATCGGTGTCGCAGACCACGTGCGAGATGTGACACTTGTCGGGATCAGTCACCATCACCGCCCGGGTGGTGTCGAAATCGACGTAACTGGTCGAGCCGACGGTGTCGTACGGCTGCAGGATCGGCAGAAGCGTCTGCTCGCCGGGCGTCGAGGCGACGATTGCCCGGTAGATCTTGTCGGCCGCAGTGTGCGCCAGCTCAACCAGCAGGAGCATCTGTGGGAAGCTGTCGTCCTTACAGGTGAGGCATTGGCGGCGCCAGGCGCGGGCAGCGGCGAGGATCTGAGGGAAGAGCCAGGGCCGGCGATCGCCGGCGGCGGCGCTCTCGGCGACGCTTGCGGCGCCCTTACCATCGCCGCCATCGCCGCAGAAGTACTTCTCGTAGACGAGCTTGGCGAGGAGAAAGTCGATCTCCTGGCCCCGCCGCACCTTGAGGTCATCGAGCGTGTGGATCACCGACTCGCCGATGATCGGCGCGTTTTCGACCCTGGTCGGCACGTCGGCGGTCGACAGCGCCATGCCGGCACCTTCACCGAACTCGACCTGCAGCGTCTCGCCGGCGAGTTCGTAGCGGTAGCCGCTGAGCCGTGGAAAGGTGAGTTCGTGGGCGACGCGCTCGGGCAGCGCCCGCACCCGCGTCGCCTTCTTCGGCAGCACCGGCGTGCTGATCAGCGGTCCCACGGGGATGAACGAAAACGGCACGCCGTAGACCTCGGCGTACTCGGCCGGGAACAGGTCGTTTTCGTCGGTCACGTAGGTGGTGCGCCGCAGCGCCCGGCCGACAACCTGCTCGCAGAGAAGCTGGGTCGAAAAGGCGCGCACGCCGAGCACATGGGTGACGGTGTTGGCATCCCAACCTTCGGTGAGCATCGAGACGCTGACAACGCACTTGATCTGCTCGCCCAGGCGGCCGGGCTTGCCGACGGTATTCATCACCTCACGCAACAGATCTTCGTCGGTGATCGCCTCCGGGTCGCGCTCGGGAAAACGCTGGCGGTACTCGGCCTTGAACTCCTCGATCTCGCGCGCTACATCCTTCTTGAACTCGGGGCTGAGCTGTTCGCCCGACTCAAGCTGGGCAGAGTCGATGAGGATCGTGTTGGGCCGGTCGATCCACTGACCGTGCGCGACGTTACTGAAGAGTTCGAGATTGCCGGGTGCGACAACCGTCGTCGCCTCGGCGCCGCTGCCAACTGCCTGCTCCCAGCCGGCGATCCAGTCGAAGACGAGTTTGGAGACGTTGGTATTGCTGCAGACGACGATGAACACCGGCGGCGTCAGGATGGCGCCGTCGCCGGCTTCGTCGGCGGCGCCACGCCAGGCCTCGTAGTACTTCCTGTAATTGCCGTAGAGGCTGATGAGCGCCCCTTCAAGCTCCTTGGGCAGCTTGGGCAGGCCGGCGGCGACGGCATCGGTCTTGCGACCCTTCTTCGGCAGACTGTCTTTGACGTGCGGCCAGAGATGGCGATACATGGGGATCAGTGAGGTCATGGCGTCGTCGGCCACCGGCACGCGCGGCACCTTGACGATACCGCACTCGATCGCGTCAACCAGCGAGAAGTCGCTCACCACCCAGGGAAACAGCATGCCCTCGCTGTAGCCGGAGCCGCGCAGATAGAACGGCGTTGCCGAAAGGTCATAAATGGCGCGCAGGCCGATCTTTCGCTTGATCGCCTCCAGGCCGCTGATCCAGATGCGCGCCTCATCATCGCGCTGCTGCGCCTCTTTGCGCTCGTCGCCCTTCAGCGCCGCCGCGGCACCTTCGCCGGCGGCGAGGCCGGCGGCGCTCGTGCTTGCCCCGCTGCCGCCGGTCGTCATCGCGGTTGCGGCGGCGGGGCTGGCACCCCAGGCTGCGCTGCCCTCCTCGCCATTCCCAGCCGGCTTGCCGCGGTAGCAGTGGTGGGCCTCGTCGTTGATGACGACGATGTTGCGCTTGTTGCCAAAGGCGCGGCATACGCGGCGGACCATCTGGTCGGGAGTCTCGATGAACGGGCTCGGGACAGCAACGCTACCGCCGGCTGTGTTACCGCCGGCTGAGTCACGACTGGCGGCGCTGCGGCCGGCCAGAATCCTCTTCGTCAGCGTGCCGGCCTTGACGTTCTCGTGCAGCAGGAAGGCGTGAAAGTTGGTGACGATGATCGTCGCCCGGTTGAGGCGCTCCATCAGCTCGGTCGGCACCACGTCGAGCTTGCGGTAGTAGTTCTCGCCATCGTTGGGCAACAGCACGCGCAGGCGGTCGCGGATGGTAATGCCCGGCGCCACGATGAGGAACGAATCGCTGAAGCGGGCATCGCGCGGCGCCTCAATCTTGTTGAGCGCCTGCCAGGCAATGAGCATGGCCATGACCACCGTCTTGCCACTGCCGGTAGCCATCTTGAACGCCATGCGCTCGAGATCCGAGTTGGCGGCCGCGTTGGCCTCGCGCAGCTTGTTCAGCAAGTACGGGCTGGTGAACCTGGGCGCGTACTCGGTGAGAAAGATCGCCGTCTCGACGGCCTCGATCTGGCAGAAGAACAGCCGCCGTTCGCGATCGCGCCGCTGCCAGTACTGCAGCAGGCGGCGCGTGACCGGCGTGATGCCGGGGTAGCCGCTGCGCCGCCACTTGCCGACGACGGTGCGCACCTCGTTGATGTAGTCGTTCTCGCGCAGGCGATCGTCGGTCCACTCGGTGCCCAGCTCGAGCTGCTTGCCCCTTTTCTTCGGCTGCGCCACCGGGATGAAGTAGGCGCTCGGGCGGCGATCGGCGACGATCTCGTTGCTGATGCCCTCGTCGGTGAACTTGAAGTGCCGGTCAGGCTCGACGAAGGCCGAGTTGATGACCGGGTTGTCGATGACGAGCTGGCGCACGCCGGATCCCCTCGCAGTCCACTGGCTCCGCGCCCCGCGGCCAAGACTCGTGCCGACCGCGAAGGCCGGCAGAGTGGCAAAGGTCCGTGAGACGCTTTATAGAGTGTATCGGATGCCGGTGACAGAAAGGAGAGGGTAACCAGCTGGCCGGAACCTCGCGGCCGGCTACGGCGGAGCCGGCTGTGGTTTCGCTGCGAGGCCGACCGTTGTTTCGCGGCTGGCGCGGTTGCGCTGCCGGCGGCCGGCTGTCAGCTCGCCTTGGCACGCACCTGAACCTCGCGTTCGAGCCGCTCGCCGAGCGCGTCCGCCGCCACATCGAGATCGTAGTCTGCCTGCAGGCCAAGCCAGAACTGCGGCGAGGTTCCGAAGTAACGCGCCAGGCGCAGCGCCGTCTCCGCCGTGATTCGCCGTTTTCCGAGCACGATCTCGTTGATCCGCCGCGGATGAACGCCGATATTGAGCCCCAACCGGTTCTGGCTGAGTCCCAGCGGCTTGAGGAACTCCTCGAGCAGTACCTCTCCCGGGTGAATCGGGGGGAGTTTTTTGTCTGTCGTTGTCATGGCCACTCCCATCAGTGGTAGTCGTTCAGGTCCACTGCGTTATGGAGCATGCGCAACTTGCGCAGGGCAACGGGCTGGATGTCGCTGGGCAGTCGCCGGGAGAACCTGCGCTGAAACACCCTCTCCGTCTCACCGTCGCGGAACGACTTGATCATGGGTTCATCGTATAACGCGCCACGTTAAACGTCAAAGGGGTGCACTCGGAGTATCCTCCGGAGTCTCGCGGCCGGCTACGGCGGAGCCGGCCGCGGTTTCGCCGCGAGGCCGATGCGCAAGGGCCGACTGGGCACGCGAATCGTCAGGTGCGAACCGACTCTGATGCCCTCCCTTGCTTGCCCAGGGACGGCGGTATATCATCGCTAACTAATCGATTAACCAGCACCGGCGCAGGGAGGCATGATGGGGGTCAACGAGCCACGGATCCCAACTCGCATGGGAGACGGCTTCCTGACGCGGATGACGCGCAGCGAGATCCGCGCCGACGTCGAGGAGGGCACGGAGACGGCGGCCCGGCGGGGCAAGCTGCCGCCGTTGGAGCCAGACGAGATCGATCACGTCGTCGACATCTACGCCTCAGCAGCACGCTTCACCGGCGTCGATATCGGTGACGAGGTCGTCCTCTCCTGCGACGGCACCGGCATGAAGACGCATGCCACCCGCCAGCAGGACATGCAGAGCTTTGAGCAGTGGATGGGCGCCGATCTGGTCGAACTGTGCGTCGGCGACTACTCGCTCAAGGTGGTACGCACCATCCTGCCCTACGAGGCCCAGTGCCTGCACGACGCCCAGCTGCAGATGGTGGCACCGATGCAATACGGCGTGATGCCCAATCTCGGCCTCTACTCGCGGCCCGACGGCCCCTTCGCCAACTGGAACGAGCTGCTGCCGGCCAATCAGTTCGAGGCCGCCCGCGAGTCGCAGGAAGAGGCCGTCGAGATGGCCGTCGACGACATGGTCAAGCTGGCCGACGCGATGTGGGAGGCCGGTGCCGACGGCCTCGACTGGGATACGACCGGCGCCTCCGGCGACCCCGAGTTTCTCGCCGCTCTGCGGGCGACCGAGATCGTGCGCAAGAAGTACCCCGACATGGGCGTCGAGCTGGGTATGGCCGGTGAGTTCGTACTCGGCATGCACGGCCGGCTCGAATACGACGGCACCCGCCTGGCCGGCCTCTACCCGCACGAGCAGATGCTGCTCGCAGAGAAGGCCGGCGCCACCATGTTCGGGCCGGTGGTCAACACCAACACCGGCAAGAGCAGCGCCTGGAACATGGCCCGCGCGCTCACCTTGATCAAGCCCTGCATGGCCGACGCGACGATCCCCATCCACCCCAACGTGGGCATGGGCGTCGGCGGTGTGCCGATGTTCGTCTACCCGCTCGTTGACGCCGTCTGCCGCACGAGCAAGTGCTTCGTCGACATCCTCAAGGTGGATGGCTTGTAGGTGGGCTCGGGTGACCCGCTCGGTATGCAGGGCACCCATACGCAGGCCGCGGGCATGGGCGGTATACGAGCAGCCGGAGATCTGGTTGCTCGGATGCAAATGACCCGGGGCATGCGCCTCAAAGAAGCCAAGCAGTACGTCGCCGACAAGCTCGGCGTGAGCCCCAGCGACCTCTCCGACCCGGCCGTGATGACCGATGTGCGCAACGAGTTCGGCTTCGGCCGCATCCACTCCTACGCAATCAGCCACCCCGGTCAGGCGAACTTCATCGAAGCCAAGTTCAACATCTCCCGCGTGCTCGACATTCCCATCAACTCCGTCGAGCAGTTCAAGGAGCGCGCCGGCTTGGCCGGCACTGCCGTGCCGTCACGACCGGCGGGGACAGCGCCGGGCAACGCACACGAACCAGGAGCGATGACGTGAGCGACGTAACCAGCGACTACGCCCACTTGGCCGAGGCAGTCATCGCCGGTAACGGCGAGGTTGCCCGCGAGCTGAGCCAGCACCTGCTCGCCGCTGGCGAGACGGCCCGCATGATCTTGGACCGCGGCCTTCTGCCCGGCATGGAGGTCGTCGGTGCGCGCATGAAGACCGGCGAGATGTTCATCCCCGAGGTCTTACTCTCGGCACGGACGATGCAGAGCTGTCTGAACCTCTTAAAGCCGCATCTGGCCAGTGGTGACAGTGGTACCACGGGCACGATCGTCATCGGTACGGTTGAAGGTGACGTGCACGATATCGGTAAGAACCTGGTTGCCATGCTCTTGGAGGGGGCTGGCTTTACGGTTATCAACCTCGGCCCCGGCATCTCGCCAGCACAGTTCGTCGCCGCGGTCAGAGAGCACAATCCCGAGATCATCGGCATGAGCGGTCTCTTAACGACGACGATTCCGAAGATGGCCGAGACGATCAGAGCTTTGAAAGAAGCCGGCCTGCGCGAGAAGGTCAAGGTCATGGTTGGTGGAGCGCCGGTAACGAAGCACTTTGCCGATGAGATCGGGTCCGACGGTTACGGGGCCAATGCCGCCGCCGCCGTCGATCTGGCGAAAGAACTCGTGCGCGCGTGAGCGGGCGCGCGTGAGCGCCGTCGGCCGACTCGGTCGGGCGGCAGGCTCAGTCAGGCGACGAAACCGAGCCTGCCGACGGCGTCACGTGCAGCAACTCCGGCAAGCAGCGGCGCAGTATCTGCTCAAGCAGCGCGTACGGTCGCTTGAGGTCAAAGTCGTCGTCGAGGGAACGCTGGATGGCGAGACCGTCCACCACCGCCACCATGAGCTCGGCAAAGCCGAGAAGAGCATCGTCGGTGGGCGACGATGTGCTGTCCTCGGCTTTCAGCCACTCGAGTTTGACTTGCCGGTACCAGTCGTAAACGCGAGCCATGTGATCTCTGAACTCCTCATGCCGCAAGGCGTAGGGCAGCACATCGAAAAAGACGCGAAACGACTCGGAGGAGCTGATCGTGCGCAGACCGTCGACGAACTTGGGCAGCAGGTCATCGCCGCTCACGGCCCCCATGGCACGCGCCACCTGCAGCGAATCATCATGGACGATGGACGTGATCATGGCCTCGATAAGGCCGGCTTTGCCACCAAAGTAGTACTGCACCATCGCCGAGTTCTCGCCAGACTTGTCGGCGATGGCCTTTAAGGTCAGCCCGCCAAAACCCTTCTCTATCAACAACTGCTGGGCGGCAGTCAGAATCCTCGCTGCCGTCGGCGCCAGTGCCGGCATGGGATCTTCGGTGGGCATGCGCTGCCTGCTGGCGACGGATTGAACCACCGACGCTTCATCGTTGCCACCGCGAATTTGCCCTCGATCAGACATCCCTCTCCCACCTCTGTAAGCAGCAGAACCGCCGCCCCCGCTAGCGGCCCCCTGCTCGGCTTGTTCACCTCTAAGAGTACCTGATCACCAGCGATCACGGTCACCCGGACTGCGGAGAATCAATTTGCGTCACGATCTGCGTCACCCGACCCCCAGTTCGCGCTCGGCTTCGGTCACGATTGACGTCATCTCAGCCTGCACATCGTCGGGCAGCGGTTCCGGTCGATGCGTTTCGAGCAGACGGCGCGCCTCGACGACGGCGCGCTCGTACAAAGTGGTGGCGCCCGCTTCTTGCCAGTCTTCGCGCACTCGCCGGTCCATGAGCTTCGGCATGCTCTGCTCGCGCATGTGCTTGTAGGTCGCATCGAGCGAGAGGAAGTCCCCGAACGAGCCGACCTGGGCGATGTCCTCCACCGCCAGGGTCTCGTCGTTCACAGGGATACCACCGATGGCGAACTTGACCATGCGCGCGATCTCCGCATCCATGACCAGCTGACCGAAGTCCAGCGTAACGCCCGATTCGAGCATCCCCAGGCCGTAAATCACATTGGCACCTGCCAGTGCGGGGAGAACGGCGGTCAGGGTCTTCTCATGCCCAGACTGAGCGTCCGTCACTTTTGAATCACCCTACGCACCAGCAACGAAGCTGGGCAGCAGGTAGCGCCGCGCCATTTGCGCGACCGCCGCGCCGATGAGCCCGCACTCCGGCGAGCCGACGGACGCCGAAGCGAAGCGCAGATCCATGGCGGTCGTCGACGAGCCGTAGACTACCGGAGCGCCTTTGGCCGTCAGCTGGCTCAGAGTGATTCCGGCCAGCACCTCGGCATTGTGGGTGACCAGCGTGCCGGCCAGCGTGACCGGCGAGGAAGCGCCGGCCATCGCCATGCTGAGGATGTTGCAGGCAATACCGGCGCGAGCCGACTCGATAATGATCTCGCAGACCTCGCGCACCAGTTTCAAGGGGCTCACCGGACAGGTCAGCGTCGAGACGATGGGCCGCTCACGCAGGCGATCCGCGCCACCAACAATCGCTGCAGCCATGCGGATCATCCGCTTGCAGAGAAAGCCGTTGAGCGGCCCAATAAAGGCGTGCTTGGTCGTGTTGCGCAGGATGGCATCGGCATTGTGCAGCGCCGCCACATCCTGAGGCACCTCGTGGGCGCCGAGGGCGCGCTCGTAGACGTCGACGTCGTCGAGCGCGTCGACAAGGCGGGCAGAATCGGCAACATCCTGCTTGGTCGGTTCACGCAGCTCGCCGGTGTAGGTGTCGACGAGCTGAATCCCCTCGCCAAAATTGGTGAAACCGACGCGGTTGGCGCCCATGACGTAGTCGCGATCGGGCGTCCGCCCGCAGGCGACAAACGAGGCCGGCGCCGAACGGATAGCCTCCTCCACCAGATGCGGCGGTACATGCACGATCTTGCGACTAGCATCGACGACTGCGCCGGCGCCGGCGAAAATCTCGAGCGCTTCTTCGTCTTCGACGTACACCCCGGTCCGCTGGAGCACCTCCAGGGTGGCGAGGTGGATGTCCTCCATCTCGTCCGCCGTGAAGACGCTCAGGCTCAGGCCACCGCTGCGCAGGCGACCCGCATGCAGGTTGCGCTTCACTCCTTCACCTCCGTCATCGTGGTCGGACGCAGAGATCTCTTTCCCGCCACGGCTTTGGTTAATCGGTTAATTAGTCACCCTACAGGAGCCCCCTTGCCGCGTCAATACCGGCAGCGGGCAAAAATAACGACGGTGACGCGAGTCAAAATTGCCGGCCCGAGAACGGCAAAAATCGCCAGCCCCGTGGCGGCAAAGGTCGCAAACCGGCAGAAATCGGCAACGCCGGCTTGACCAGGCCGGCGCCAGCGTGGCCGGCAGTGCCGACGCCGGCTGTGGCGGCCCGGCAGCGCCAGCGTCGCCGGGCCGCTAGTGCTTGGGAGCCACGCGGCGCCGCTTCGCCGGCGACACTTCTCCGGCGACGAGCGGCTCCCGGCCGATGTTCTCGCCTTCCCACTCGAAGTTGGTCTTCTCGGTGCGCAGAACGTGCCACGTCTCCGTGTAGTCCACGCCCTCGATTTCTTCCAGATCCTCGTTGAGGAATTTGTAGAGGCCCTCGTTATCGGGCAGGTGCGCCTCGATGAGAATGTCGAAGGTGCCGGTCGTGTAGGCGACGTAGGCGACGTTCTCCATGCCGGCAAGCCGGGCACCTACACCCTTTCCGTAGCCACGTTTGACCTTGATGCCAACCATGGCATCGATCGGGAAACCGATGGCAGCGGGGTTCACTCTCGCCATGGGCAGCACAGCGCCACGCTTGATCATACGGTCGACCCGATTGCGAACCGTCGGCTCAGAGACACCGATGACGCGCGCGATGTCTGCGTACGAGCGGCGCGAGTTCGGCCGCAGGAGCTTCATGATCTGTCGATCCAGATCGTCGAGCTCCACCTGGCCGAACGGTGTTTCACCTGGTCTGGTCATCGCAGTGCCGTCTCCGTGGGCCGAGATACCGTGTGCGTCACAAGGCCAGAGGCTTGATGCGGGTTGGCCGCCCGTGCACAAAAAGTACGGGCGGCGGGCGATGAACCCGCATCAAGCCTCTGGCCGAGCCTCGGTCAGGACATGTACGCCTTGCTGAGGTCGAGGTAGATGTTGATGCCGCCGACGTCGTGCAGATTCTTGACACGCGCCGACAGCTGGGTGATCCAGAAGGCGGCGAGGATCGGCGTCTCGTCGTTCTCGATGGTCGCCATCTTCGTGGCAATCGGCAGACGCGACGACTCATCGACGGTCGCCGAGTACTGCGCAGCAAGCTTGTCGTAAGCCGGGTCGGCGAAGTGCGACGAACTCCAGACGCTGCTGGAGAGCAGCATCCCGGTGACGAACTGAATCGGAGTCGGTCGCGGCGCCCAGTCGGTGATGTCCATGGGCGCCTGCAGCCACGGCTGATTGTTGCCTGTGCCGGAGTAGTAAGCGTTATACGAGATGAGCTGAATCTTCACGTTGATGTTCGCCGGCTTGCACATCGCCTGAATGAGCGTCGCATACTGCGGCACCTCGAGGTACTGCTCGGTGGTCAGCGTGACCGTGATCCCGCTGGCGTGCCCGGCGGCAGCGAGCAGCGACTTCGCCTTGGCATAATTCTGCGCCCGCTGTGGCAGCACCGGCGAGTTGGGGAAGAGGCTCGAAAAGACGGTATCGTTGCCGATGGTGCCTCTGCCGCCGAAAAGTCCCTGGATAATTGCCGGGCGGTCGAGGCAATAGGCGATGGCCTGACGCACGCGCTTGTCGGTGAATGGAGCCTTGTCGACACGCATGGCGACCTCGCGGAAGCCCGTGCCTGGCACCTCGGCGATGTTCAAGTTGGAATCCTGGAACAGAGCCTGAGAGCCCTGGAACGGCGTCTGGCACTGCATGTCGACATCGCCGGCCTGCAGCTGCAGTACCGCTGCCTGGTCGTCGGCGGCAAATTTGAAGACGACCTTGTCGAGGTACGGCAGCCCCTGGGCCTTTTGCCAGTAGTTGGGGTTCTTGACGAACGTTGCTCCCTGCCCACGCGTGTACTGCTGCAGCATGAAGGCGCCCGTACCCACGGGTGTCTTGAGGAAGTTGCCACCGAAGTTGCGCGACAGAATCACCGTGTTGTAGTTCGACGACGAAACCAGGTACGGGAAGTCGGCGAACGGCACGTCGAGGTGGAAGGCCACGGTAGCGTCGTCGACCTTGACCGTGCCGCCTGGCGAGAGAATGCCCTTGAGCACGCTCAGGGCGGAGGAGCCACTATTGGGGGCGATCAGGCGCTCCATGGTCGCCACGACATCGTCGGCGCCGAACGGGCTACCGTCGTTGAAAGTGACGCCCTGGCGAAGCTTGAAGGTCCACACTTTCGCGGTCGGGTCGGACGACCAGCTCTCGGCGAGCACCGGCCGCAAGGTCATGTCGTTGTTAACCCAGCTGAGGTAATCGCAGACCTGCTGAACCATCACGGCGCCACCGACGTCATACATCGTGACCGGGTTGAGTGCCGTGAGTGTGTCAGGGCAACTGACTCTGACGGTACCGCCAGCTTTTGCGACCGCTTGACTGCTGCCGCTCGCCGACGGCGATGAGGTGCTACTCGGACTGGAGCTACCGCAGGCGGCAAGAAGAGAACCGGCAGCAGAAGCCGACAGGCCGAAGACCGAGGCGCGGACGAGCAGCTGGCGCCGCGTCATCTTCCCCTTCTGCACCATCTCAACAAGGTGCTGGCCGTATTCTTTTGCATATTGCTCGTCACCCATGTGTGCATCTCCCCTCAGAAGTGAGCCGACCAGACGACGCTACAGGTTGCGGGCCCCCACAGTCTTGCGACCACCCTCGCGCACGTTGCGCTTACAGTACACGCACCTTTCGCGCAAGGCAAGGTAACTTAACCAGTTAATTAGCGATCGGCGCACGATGGCCGCGTCTATCTGCCGTCGAAACGCCGCCTGCCGGCACGAAATGCGGCAACTGCGATTGATACGACAGCGGTGAATAATGACACGGAGTTGGGCGATGCCTGGCCTCGGCTGGGAAAGCGCCGGTCCTCGACAGGTCGATAGGCTTCTTTGGCTAGGTCTTTGAGCCCCTGCCAGCGGTCGCGCAACGAAGGCATGAGCAGCACGCCGGGGTTCTGAGGCTGCGGGTGGCGCGCGAGCCCGCGCAGCCACATGCGCCCACGGTAGACGACGCGTTTCAGCTGCAGGGTCTCTGCCTGCGAACGAATGATCTCCGCCGGCTGCGCGTCGGCCAGAGTCAAGTAGCCGGGCGCAACGCGATCGATGATTTCCTGACCACGAGGAGTGCGCACGACCAGGTCGGAGACGCCGGGGCTGCCGGCGTAGCGGGGCAGCCACGCATCGCCAACCGAGATATCGGCCAGTTCCGCCAGTGCGTCCGGGCACAGACGACAGCGCAGCAGCGTGTTGCTGCGCACGAAGCGCGGGAAGTACGCGTCCAGATCCCACTCCCGCACTTGGCCCAAACGAGTCTCATAGTGGAGAGGGCCGGGCCAGCCTGGTCCGCGGTAGGAGACGTGCGTCAGCTCACGCGGCTCAAGTCCTGCCCGCAGCGCTTCGATCTCCGTCGCCCTGGGCTTCGAGGACCAGCCGCAGAACAGGCCGATGGTGAAGACGATGCGCTCGCGCAACACCTTGTTTCGCTCCCGCGCCAGACGAAAGCCCTGGATGTGGCAGGGCAGGCCAACGAGCGCGTATCGGCCGGGTTCCTTCATCACCTGACGTAGTAGAACGTTCGTGTCGACGACGTTGTACTTGGAACCGCGACAGGCGGAGATATCCTCTGCCGTGCGCGCTATGACCGGCTGCACGCGCAGCGGCTCGCTGGGATCCATCTGGCAGACGATGGCCCCGTCGATCAGGCCCTCGGCGAGGGCACCCTGAAGGATCGCTGTGACGATGCCGCCGGACGCGCCGGCGTAGCGGGTCTGCGCGTCGCGCGCCCAGGCAAAGTGCAGACGGCGCCATGGACCGAGAAAATCGGCCGATGGCGCTCCTTCGTTGTCCGCCCGCCACCAGGCCTGCAGAGTGTAGTCGAGCCCTTCGCCCGGGCAGACATCCAGACAGGTGCCGCAGTCGGTGCACCGGGCCTCATCGACACGCGGCGTATACCCTTCGCCAACCGTCCACTCGGCACTAATGGCGCGCGGCGGGCACATGGCGATGCAGGTCCCGCACTGCGTACACAGACCCTCGGCGACCACACGCGCGATGTTCATTGCCGGCGCCACGTGTCGGCCACCGCTTTCGTCAGCCGCCAACCCGGTGCGGCGGCACGTCCAGCGCCAGCGCCTGGATGGTGGCCTCACGCGGCACGCCCTCAACATCCCAGCCGCGCAGTTCGTAGTACTCGTCCAGCGCGGCCCGGAACGACCCGGCGCCAACCACCTTGCCAGCGGCAACACCATCGGGATGCGGCGTGTTGAGAATGCGCTCGGGCAGCCGATCATCATCCCGGTGCAAGCCCTCGCGCAGGTTCAAAAGCCGGCCGAGGTTCCAGATGCGAGCGCCAGTGGTCATGAGCTCCTCGTCGGTGACCTCGCGTCCCCAGAGATGTTCGAAGTAGACAGCGACAAACGCGGTATCGACGGCCATGTTGGCGCACCAGACGCCGGTCCAGGCGAGAGCACTGAAGTCCTGCAGATCGACGACCAGCTGCGCTTTGCCCCGCAACGAGTCGGCCGCGCCGGCGCCACCGAGAATGTCGTCGCCGGCGGTAAACGCGCGCATGTGACAGGCGCCGCGATCGGAGGTCGCGTAGCCCAGACCCATGGCAAACGTGCCGCGCGGGTCGTAGGACGGCATCTCCAGGCCCTTGACCTCGACCGCCAGGTCCGGCCGGCCTTTGAG
>JBKQWK010000305.1:0-9018 GCA_052139595.1 Thermoleophilia bacterium
GCTTCCGAGCGGATCCGCCCACCCAGTAGAACAAGCGGACGATTAGAAGACGAGAGCGTCAACACCCCACAATATTAGAAAGAGAGGTACGAGCGTAATGGGGAAGTTGCGGAGTATATCGGCTGCCACGGAGCGGGGGCTGAGGACCCGAACAACTAACACCAGTCCGAGGATGGTGCCGACTAACCACATCAAGACAATTAACGCAGTGTGCAGAATCCCCACGGTCCCCCTCTTATATCTCACCCCAGCAGGCTGACGTGCTTCTCGATAAGGTCGATGGTGCCGATGCGGACAAAGTCAATACCCGACGCTTGCGCTCGTCAAGATGTGCAAAAGTAGACCACGGTCCGCTTAGTGCGCTTTGATAGCTGGTGCAGTCTCGGCTGCCGGCAAGACTCTCTGACTTGGGCCACCACGGCGTTCGCGTCAACGCCCTCGCAAAATACCGCGGCAGAGGCTCTTGCAGCCTCCTTCCGTTACCCTTGCTGGCAGATGTGCAGACAGCCGATGCTCGGTTCGTCAGACCTCGGCGGTGGTGGTACGCGCGTCGCTTTCGAGCGACGGATGCTGTTCGACAAGATGAATACGCAGGCCAGCTCGTCGGCACTGCGTCGCCGGCGACGTCCTGTGCAGCATCTTCTGACGCCCGATATGTTTGGCAGACCGGTGGCTGCCCTCACCCGGACCCGCCTGAACGATATCGCTCACGGTGGTTTTCGGCGCTCATTCAACAATGTCCGTCACCGGCGTCGGTAAACTGTAGTATGAGGTAGCGCAGGGTATCGGACGGCGCCGCACCTTGCGTGTTTGCTGACTGGAGGCCGGGTGGGGGATATTCGTCTTTTGTGGGGTAAGTCTGGCACGGACGATCAGTCGTATCCCCTCTACGCTCACATGATCGACGCCGGCATGGTTGCGCGCACGATTCTGCGCTCCGAACAACACCGTCGAATCGCCGAGCTGCTTTTCCAGCTGACGGGTCTCGGGCAAGACGAACTCGAGCGCGTGGTCCCGTTTCTGGTCGGTCTCCACGATCTTGGCAAAGCATCACCTGGCTTCCAGCGACTGGCACCTGATCTCTGGACGACGGTAGAAGAAGAAGGATTTAGGGACGGTCACCCTCTCTGGCGATTCAAGCGCTTCCGTCACGATGTCGAGGGCTTCACGATACTGCGCGACTCGGTCTTGCCTGAGTGGGTGGAGTTACCAGCCGAAGTGTCGACTGCGCGCACAGAGAAGCGTCTGTTTGCCGCGCTTGCGCAAGCAATCGGGGCTCATCATGGCTCGTTCGTATCAGAGTCCGAGGTGTCCCGCAACGACTACCCGCAGGTCACGCAAGGTTCTCTTGATCCCGATGACCAAGCTTGGGTTGCTGCGCGCCTTGATCTCGTCGCGCTGCTGAGTGAGACGTTTGCCGTGGATAAGTCGACGTGTCTGCGGGCGCCAGAGCTCTCGGCGCTGACGATGGTCTTGAGCGGGCTCACGATTTTGGCCGACTGGATCGCCTCAAATGAGGAGTTCTTTCCGCTGCGGCCGACCAATCTTCGCGATCACGCAACCTTGTCGAAAGACATGGCTTTGGTTGCCGTTGAGAGAGTGGGCTTGTTGCACTACCCCACGCCTCTTGCGGCGGTCTCTTTCTCCCGCCTGTTTCCCGGCTTGGGCGACATCCGGCCCGTACAAGCGGCCGTCGATGGACTCGCCAGCGACGGCCTGCCATTACTCGCGGTGATTGAGGCTCCGATGGGCGAAGGTAAGACGGAAGCCGCTCTTCTTCTGGCGCAGCAGATCATGCAGCAGACTGGCGGCGGTATGTACTTCGCGCTGCCTACCGTCGCGACGAGCAATCAGATCTTTGAGCGCGTTCAGATCCACCTTGAGCAGATCCTTCGTGATGGCGATAGCGCCGGCTTGATGCTCGTGCATGGCCAGGCGGAGTTGGCACCACAGATGGAGGCGCTGCTGAAGAAACAGCGGGCTGCAGATGTGGATGAAGCTGGGGTGGTCGTCGATTCGTGGTTTCGCCCGCGCAAGCGAGCTCTTCTCTCGCCTTTTGGCGTGGGCACCATTGACCAGTGTCTGCTGGCAGCGCTGCAGGTCAGGCACGGCTCGCTGCGCTTGTTTGGTCTGGCGGGGAAGGTCGTCATCATCGACGAGGTACACGCTTACGACGCCTACATGAGCACGATCCTGGGGCGCTTGCTGGAGTGGTTGGCGGCGCTGCACGTGAGCGTGATCTTGCTCTCGGCGACGCTAACGTCCAGCATGCGACGCCTCCTCATTGAGGCGTATGGTGGCGCGATCGGCCCTGCGGCTGCTCGCCAAGCTGCTTACCCGCTTATCTCGGTTGCCCGTCCTGGTGAGATGACAACTGTCATGGAGCCGGCCGGCTGTGAAATCACGCGAACGGTTCATATCGAGTTGATTGCGCCTACCGAACGCAGTCGTGTGTTGGATCGAGTTCTTCGCGCTGCTGACGACGGCGGAGCCGTGGGCTGGGTCTGCGATACTGTCGCTTCAGCGCAGCGTACGTTCGAAGAGTTGCGCCAGCGCCTCGAGTCCAGGCCGTCCGACCGGCGGCCTGAACTCGTCCTTTACCACGCCCGCATGCTGCTCAAGGATCGCCAGAAAATTGAGCAGGATGTCGAAAGACTGGTAGGTAAGAACGGCTTGCGCGAAAGTGGCTGCATTGTGGTGGCGACGCAAGTTGTCGAGCAGAGCCTCGATATTGACTTCGATCTGCTTGTCAGCGAACTCGCTCCCGGCGACTTACTCCTGCAGCGCTTTGGGCGACTCCACCGGCATGCGCGGCTCCGCCCCGAGACACTGCGCGACGCGCGCGCAGTCATCCTCGTTCCCGAGATTCACGAGGGCGTGCC
Organism: Thermoleophilia bacterium; assembly: GCA_052139595.1. Lineage (GTDB taxonomy): Bacteria > Actinomycetota > Thermoleophilia > UBA2241 > UBA2241 > JBKQWK01. The sequence continues at coordinate 2,883 of JBKQWK010000305.1, forward strand.
GGCATGGCAAGGCATCGATAAGGTCTACGCGCCCTTCGTGCTCATCAAGACGTTGCTCGAACTCGACGGCAGAGAGCAGATCAGTCTTCCCGCAGACATTCGTCATCTGGTTGAAGCGGTCTATGACGACGTGGTACCCGCGGCTGGTGAGCTGGCGCGCATCGACGTTTCTGCGGACGTAGCCTGGGCGACGTGGGCAGAGCTGGTCGCCGTGCGCCAAGCGTCTAAGGAGGGAGCGAGACTCTTCTTAGTGAAACCACCTCTAGCGGACAGTTTCAAGTCTGGCGAAAGTGATGTGCCGCTGCTTGAAGACGACGATCTTAGCGACGATCTCGATCAAGAGATCGTCGTTCGCGGTGCGCAGACCCGCCTCAGCGGGCCATCTGTTCGCGTGGTGCTCTTGGAGAGAGACGATCCACTGGCGGTGGTTGATTCGCCTGTGTGGCGCGACGAACGCCTTCCGCTCGCAGTGTCTCGGCAGCTCATGGAGAAGAGCGTGTCAATCAACCACTGGGCCCTGGTAGCGCATGCGCTTGGAGATGATCCGCCGCCGTCATTTAAGCGCACGGGGTCGCTGCGGAGCATGAGGCTGCTGCTGACCAGTGAGGGCGAGTACGAGTGGGCGCACGAACAGCGCACGTTCCGACTTCACGTTGACGAGACCGTCGGCGTGACCATCGAGGAGGTGACCAGAGAGTTGTGAGCGAAACGATGCGATCAAGCTGGCGCTATGACCTGCTTCACGAAGGGTGGATTTCGTGCGTCGATAAAGCTGGCCAATTCTGCGAGCTTGGTATCCTGGAAGTACTTAAGCGAGCGCACGAACTGGCCGAGATCATTGACTCTTCGCCACTAGTCGTGGCCGCGATCGTGCGGCTTTTCGAGGCGGTCCTGCTGGAGTCGCTGCCCCTCAAAGACGAAGACGATTGGGTTGACCTGTGGGCTGAAGGCCGCTTCTCCGCCGATCTGCTCGCAGCTGTGGAGGGCGCCTGTACCGGGCGCATGGATCTGTTTGATGAGAGCCAGCCGTTCTTTCAGTCGTGCGACATCAGCGCCACCGGCTCGGACGAGACCACCAAGAGCGTCGGCTCGCTTTTCCCCGAGGTCGTGACGGGAACGGCTGTGACCCACTACACGCACGGCAGCGAGGATGCGCACGCCTTCTGCGAAGCTTGCTGCGCCAAGGGTCTCGTATCCCTGCCGGCCTTTGCCACCTCGGGTGGGCAGGGCATCAGACCGTCGATTAATGGCGTGCCGCCGCTCTATGTGCTGCCCATGGGCGGCACGCTGTTCGAGACGCTGCTTCTCAATTATGTGCTGCCAGACAATCGTCCCAAAAACGCCTCTCATCCTGATGCCGGACCGTTCTGGCGTTCCGATGGTATTGCCGCTCACAAGGATGAGCGGCTGTCGGCCGGTTTTATGGAAAGTCTCACCTGGCCAGCGCGGCGAGTGCGCCTGCTTGAACCCCATCGCTCGGGTTTCTGCAGCCGCTGCGGACGACCGACCGAACAGATCACCGAGCGGGTCGTCTTCATGCAGGGCTGGTTGCGCTCTGCTGCCGCCCCTCCCTGGCGCGATCCCTGGGCCGCGTTTGTCTGGCGCAAGGACAAGGAAGGTACGCTGTCGTCACGGCCCCTGCGCCCAGCGGAACATCGCTCTACCTGGCGCGACACCGGCGCCCTCTTCATGTCGGCTGCAGCGGCTGCCAGCGACCACAGCGATGGCCGTCCCTCGCGTCCGGCGATCGTCGATCAGCTCGAGGTTCTACTCTCTCAAGCGCGCGGCGAAGGACTCAGTTCTAAGTCGCCAGTTCACTTCCTCACGGTTGGAATACGTACCGACATGAAGGCCAAGGTGTTCGAGTGGCGCAGCGACCGCTTCGAGTTTCCCGGCGTCGTCCTTGGTGCTCAAGTCGCCGGTGTCGTCTCACTTGCACTGGAGTACGCAGAGACGGTTGCCGAGGCGCTGGCTCGGGCTCTGCTTCGTCTGCATGCTGATTGCGAACGGCAGAAACCGTCATGGGGCGACCTGCGGAAAGCAATGGCTGATGTTGTCGGCCTTGCCCAGGGGCAGTACTGGAGAGCGGCGGAGCCGATCTTTCGCACGAAGCTTTTCGACGAACGGCTCGCAGGTTCCGAGGAGAAACGCGCCGACTGGCTCTCGGACTGGCACCGCCAAATCGCGAAGACCGTCTGGGACTCGCTTGAAGAGATTCTTGCCGGCCAAGACGACACCGCCGATGCACTGCGGCGGCAGGAGGCTGCGCGTCGGGAGTTGCGCATCCTGCTCAAGAAAGGAGAACCACGCGATGCCTAATGAAGCCAGAGGTCTGGCCCTCGATGAATTTGTTAGCCGCCTTGAGGAGCTGTCTCGCGCCGACCACGCTCGCGGCGACCTCGCCCGGCTCAAGCGCAGCGCCGGCAGCTCGCTTGCCGATTCACCTGACGTCTTTCCGCTCTTCTACCGTTTGTTGCCGCCGATGATGCGCGGCAACGAGCGTGACGAGGATCGCCTGTTTCTCGTGGCGACCTTGTTTGCCATCAACCCGCGCTCGACGAGGATCGCTGATTTCGGCGCTACGATGGGGCGCCTAGCGGCCATGCGAGCGAACGGACGCGAGGGCATCGACCGGCGTATCGCTGTCCTGCTGGATGCCGAAGCCCAGGATTTACCGTTTCGCCTGCGCCAGCTGATGACACTAGCGGCAGCGGCTGAGCTTGGGATCAACTGGCGTGCTCTTACCGATGATCTTCTCTGGTGGGATCAGCCCGCACGTCGCGTCCAGCGCCGTTGGGCGCGAAGCTACTTTGGTGAGCCGGCGCCGCGAGAGCGTTCAGATGCGGAGTCCAGGTCTTCCGCCGACACGAAGGAGTGAACAATGCTCGTTCAGATTCATATGATCCAAAATCACGCGCCGTCCAATCTTAACCGTGACGATACGGGCAGCCCGAAGGAGGCGATCTTCGGCGGCGTGGCTCGCGCCCGCATCTCGAGTCAGTGCCTGAAACGCTCGATTCGTCAGTCGGCGATCTTCCAAGAAGCCATGGCTGGCTACCTCGGCAAGCGGACACGGAGGCTACCGGGTGAACTGCGCGCGGCGCTGCTGAGTCAGGGTGCAGACGAAGCGATTGCCGACGAGATCGCCCTTAAGGCGACGGCCTTCGGTAGCGGCAAGGAGAGCGAGGACAGCACGACCCGACAGCTCATCTTTCTGAGCACAAACGAAGTCGAGTCCTTGGCTGAGAAGCTCAAAGTGATTTACGATGCCGATCCCAAGGCGTTTAAGAAGATGAAGATCGACGAACTCGAGAAGCGTCTTAAGGAAGGGTCCGACGTATCGTTGCCGTGCTCGGTCGACATCGCCCTCTTTGGTCGCATGACAACGACCAGCGTTTTCGAAGACGTACAGGCAGCGGCGCAAGTGGCGCACGCGATCTCGACCACCCGCGTTGAGCATCAGTTCGACTACTTTACGGCTGTCGATGATCTCAAAACTGCCGACGAAGAAGATCGTGGTGCTGGCATGATCGGCGATGTCGAGTTCAACTCGGCGACCTACTACAAGTACTTCGCGATCGATGTCGATGCCTTAACGACTACGTTGGGCGGAGAAGCAGAAATTGCCCGCCAGGCGGTGGCCGCTTTTCTGAAGGCGGCGGCGTTGACCACGCCGACCGGTAAGCAGAATACCTTCGCCGCCCATAATGTGCCTGATGCGATCCTGGTCGAAGTGAGCGACTCGCATGTGCCGGTCAACTACGCCAATGCTTTCGTCGCGCCGGTACGGGCGATGAATGACAAGGATGTGGTGAGGGCCAGCGTGGAGCAGCTGTCGCAGTACGCTGCCGACGTCAACCGTGCCTATAGTCTCGAGCGTGAGTCGTTCTTTCTGGCGACTCGGGGCATGGCCATCGAGGGAGCACAGCCGGTCGACAGCCTCGGAACACTTGTCAGCGAGTTGAGCGAAGCGCTCGCTGTGTACGCAGAGTGACGGCGATGAGTGCCGATAGCGAAGTGCTCGCATTGCGGCTCGAAGGCACTCTTCAGGCATGGGGGGATAGCTCGCGCTGGAGCGTACGCGACACCAGGCCCGAGCCGACGAAGTCCGCCGTGATCGGGATCATCGCGGCCTGCTTTGGCTGGAGACTCGATGCTGAGGGAGACCGCCGTGTGGCCGAACTGGCACGAAGCCTGCGTATGGGCATCCGTGCCGATCGCGAGGGAATCGTGTTGCGCGACTATCACACGGTTGGCGGTACGCGCAGCGGCTCCGAGACGCCATGGACCGGTCTTCTTACGGCTGAGGGCAAAGTAAAGCGGAATCCCGCGAGCCCCGGGTTGCACACCGAGGTGTCGGAACGCAACTACCTCAGCGATGGCTGCTACCTCGTTGCTGTCGAGGGTACTGCGGCGATCATTGAGGAGATCGAGCACGCTCTCGTGCGCCCCCTGTGGCCGCCGTTTCTCGGTCGGAAATCCTGTGTGCCAACGGCCCCTCTGTATCCCGCACGTGCCGACGTACCCAGCAGACTGCCCGGCTCAGCGCTCGATGTGCTGCGCACGTATCCCTGGCTCGGGCGTCTTGGTGATGAGCATCCAGCGACACTGCGTGTTGTGGTTGACGAGAACAAGGAGACCAGCGCCGGCCTGCACGGCCTGCGTCACGACCTACCGGAGTCGTTGGCTCGGCGGCTCTTGGGACACCGCTACGTGCGCGAGTTCACGGTACCATTGCCGAGCAAGGAGTGACCATGTACCTTTCGTTGCTCTTAATCGATTCTCGTTTGACGGTCGCCCGAGCGTGGCTCGGCAACCCGTATCGCGTTCACCAGCGCCTCCTGATGGCCTTCCCAGGCCATCAGCCGGAGCGGCTGCTGTTCCGGGTAGAGCCAGAGTGGGAGCTACCGCGACTGCTCGTGCAAGCTGAGCAAGAGGCAGAGTGGGATGTGGCGTTTGCTGATCTGCCGGTGTTGGCTGAGCCACCAAGACAGAAAACGTATGAGGCGGACTTTACCCTCGGTGAGATGCTTCGCTTTCGCTTGCGCGCCAATCCGACCAAGCGACTATCTGCCGGTAGGCCGGGCGAGAAGGTCGACGGGCCGCGGGTCGGCCTCTTCAAAGAGGACGACCAACGTGGCTGGCTCGCTCGCAAGGGAGTTCTTGCCGGCTTTGAGCCACTCGAGTTCGATATCGAGCCTTTAGGAACGATCGTTAGTCGCAAGAACCCCGCCAAAGACAAGACACGACAATCTCATCTGGTGGTCGAATACCAAGGCCGTCTCAGAGTGCTTGACCCAGACGCGCTCAAGCTCGCAGTCGGCCATGGCATAGGCGCCAGCAAGGCGTACGGCAATGGGCTGCTGTCCCTCGCCCGGGTGTAGTCGGCGGTGGACGACCTGCATAAATTGCCGCGCTTTCGCGACTCACTGTCGTTCGTTTACCTGGAACACGGGCGCATCGATCAGTACCAGAACGCGATCGCCTTTCACGACAAGGAGGGTATGACCCCAATCCCCGTGGCCGCCACCAGCGTGCTCATGCTCGGGCCGGGGACGCGCATCACCCATGCCGCCATGCGCACCATCGCCGAGAACAATGCCCTGGTTGAGTGGGTGGGTGAGCAGGGCGTGCGCTGCTATGCGGCCGGCATGGGCGGCACGCGCAGCAGCAAGGCTCTCTTGCGACAAGCGGTGCTCGCCAGCGATCCCGATTCGCGTCTCGCGGTGGTGCGCAAGATGTACTACATGCGCTTCAAGGAGCCGCTCGCAGAGGACCTGACCATCCAGCAGCTGCGGGGTATGGAAGGGATCCGCGTACGCACGACCTACGCCCAGATGAGCAAGGTCATGCGAGTACCGATGAACGCCTTGACTTTGAACAAGGTATTGGTCGTAATGGAAAACCCGTTGGTGCAGAGATTCGGCGCCGCCTGGCCAAAAAACAGCCCGTTGGTGGTTGGGTCGGTGCCATCCAAAGTGTAAAAAAGGTTGGCATTGGTGGTGGCGTCACTGATGGTGAACTGGGCGGCATTGTTGCCAAGGATGCTGGGATTCGCGGTGATAAACTGGATTTGGGCCTGAACCACGGCGCTGTTTGGCGCTCCGGTTCCAGGCGCAACCCCAATGACATTGAT
>JBKQWK010000306.1:0-15674 GCA_052139595.1 Thermoleophilia bacterium
CCGTCCACTGGGGTCGGTGAGGAGTTTCTGAGTGGTACAGAACGGACAGCGCCGGACCGCGCCGCGATATTTCGAGAGATCGATGGTATTTGAGTTTATGGGCAGCACAGTGTTCACCTCTTCTGGACTTGGTTCGTCCCCGCCATTACACCAAAATCCCGAGAGAATATCAATGAATCTCTACGGTCCTGAATGTCACTCAACATCGGTTCCGCCCCGGCAGCACCGACGTCGGCCGCTCGAGGAACGTGGCGCCGGCACCCCGGGACAGACTAAAGGACGGCCAGCGCCTGTGAAAGCTCTTCCATCGCCCGCTGCGACTCGCGCAGCGTACACGGCGTGCCCGGCAGAGGAAAAGCGAACACGCGCCGGCCGAAGGTTCGGGTCAGGTCCTGATTGAAGCCGTAGACTGAGCTGTGCTGCCAGCCGTAACTGAGCTTCAGGACGCGATCCAGCGAGCCTTTGTAAACGAACGTGACAATACGCGGTCGGAAACGCTGGATGAGGTCGTCGACGTGCTGCCAACCGGCACGATACTCATCCGCCGTCGGCTCGTTGCCCAACTCGTGCGGCACCTTGACGATGTCCGTGATACCCAAGCCGCAGGCAAGCAGGGTCTCGTCGGGATGAACGTGTTTGGGGCAGCTGAGAATGTCGTAGTCCTCAAGCCGGCGCCAGAACAAGTGTCCTTGCCGGCTCTGCAGATAGTGACCGAGTTCAACGCTCGCCGGCAACGGCGTTTTGCCGACGACCAGCATGCGCATGGGGCCGGCACCCGGCAAAATATCGGCCAGCGTTGTTACCGGCTGGCCGTTGCGCAGCATTGTCATTCGATAATCCACGTCTCTATTGTCGCACGTCTGCGGATTACGCGTACAAACGTTCTCTTCAGTCTTCCTCTGCCGGTTTTCTGCCGGCAAGGCATCGCGCGACGCACCGCCAGCTCTGAAGTGGCTCAGGCGGCGCCGTGCAGACGGGCGAGCACCCAGCTCATGTTCTGACCCAAGCGGTGCATCGTCTGCAGGCCCTCGACATCGGCCTGCACATCGCCCGGCTCGCGGCCGACAGCGATGTTCCAGTAGCTCGAGCCGACAACGACCATCTCGCTGATCTGAAAGAAATGGTTGATCGCGTCGAAGGCGTTCATCGCGCCGGCACGGCGCGCCACGACGACAGCCGCGCCCACCTTATGTGCCAGGGGGTTGCCCGCCTTGCGGGTGGCGTACCCGGCGCGTTCAATCAAAGCCTGCGTGCTCGCCGTGCAGTTGGCGAAGTACACCGGCGAGCCGATGATGATGCCATCGGCGGCCAGCATCTTGGCGATACACTCGTTGACAATGTCGTCGTCGTTACTGCAACGGCCGTCTTTGACGCGGGCGCAACCGCCGCAGTCGGTGCAGCCGATGATGTCGGCGCCGGCGAGCTGTACGAGCTCCGTTTCAATATCCGCCGCCCGCAGTTCGACGAAGACATGTTCAATCAGCATGGCAGTGTTGCCGTCGCGATTGGCACTGCCGTTGAATGCGACAACCTTCATGTGTCACCGACTCCTTGTCACGTGATTTGACTATGCAGATGGATGACTCTCCAGAGAGTCAACAAGATCGACCAAGGCCCGTGACTGGCGCCAGCACCAGGTACGCAGCGAGTCCCGCAGATCTGTTTGCCGTTGCTCGAGCGACGCGGCCACTGGTGCGAAGCTGAGTTGTGATGACAGTGACGCCGGCGTCAGCGGATCGGCCGGTCGTCCCTCAGCACTTAGCGCTGTCTGACCAAGAAGTTCGAGAAACGCCTGCCGGGCGAAGTCGCGATCGACCGACTGGGCGGCGCCGGCGCATCCTGCCCAGTCGCCAACAACAGGCAGTAGCTCGCGGCTTAGAGGAACCTCTCCCCCCAAGGATCCACCTTCGCGTGCATCCTCCGGAGAAACGGGCAGGCGCAGATCAACGAGACGGGCGGCCAGCGCGAGCACTGCCGGTGCCGCATCGGGCAGCTGACTGGCCAGGTCGCGCAGACAAGTGGCGCTGAGCGGATCGTTGACGACGATCGCGGCCGCGCCTAGATCGGCACTCGTGACTGGGTCGAGCAACGCCAGCAGTGACTCGATGAACGGCCGCCGTGGCGCCTCGTCGCCGCTGGCGAGAAAGTCAGCATGCAGGAGTTCGCCACCCGACTGCAGTCGCCAATGGCACGACCACTGGAAGGGAAACCGCTCGTAGGGCCGCGTGCCCGCCCAGAGTGGAATCGCCTCATCGAGCACCGAGAGAGCGAGAAATGCGCGCGGATAGGGCAGCTCGGCCACAATCACCCGAGCCGGAGGACGGCTGCTCTCGGCGACCGCGGCGGCACGGCGATCGGCATCGCCGACTGGCGCCGCCACCAGATCAACTCGCGGCCGCGCGACGCGCTCGCCCTCAGCGCACACGGCAAGGAACGGACAGTCGAAAGGCCGATGACACTGCTCACCAGTCGCCACCACGGGGCAACGACCGGCGACCATCGCTTGCAGCCCGCGCACAAGAGCCGGCAGCTCGTGCAGGCGCGGCTGTATCGCGGCGGTGACGTCGACCTCGCGCAAGAGTCCGCGATAATTGCCATCGCCGCCGTACACCCAGGCAGTATCGATGTGCGCTACGGCAACGGCGGCGAGCGGCAGTCCGGCGCCGCTGATGACCCAGGCCTGAATGGCGGCATCGTCGACGTGGTACGGCTTGACCCGGGTCGCCGACTTGACCTCGATGAGACGGCAGTGACCCTCGACTCGCGTGATGACATCGGCGCGCACGAGCACATCGCGATGTCGAAACGCACCTTCGAACACGATCGTGTCGCGCCTGCCTGCCAGCACTACCTGCGTCTGACGCACGGCCCGGCTGAGGTTTCCTTGTGACTCAACCAGAACACCGCCGGGAAACAGTCGGCGAGCCAGGGCGCCCACATCATGACCGCCGGCGAAACGGCGCTTCACGGCAGCGTCGTGGACCGCCAGCTCAGGCCGATGCACCTCGTACCACAGGCGCCGCGGGCATTGCACGCCAGCGATAATCTTCGATTTGGAGAGTCGGAACGTGTGCGCCATCTTCTGATTGTACGCGCGCTGCCCGTCAGACGCGGCAGAGCGCCCCGGCCGTCGGTCCGGGCGCAGGTATAATCGCCCTACATCACCAGCGCCCGAGAGGTGTGTCGTGCCCATCGACCAAGACCGCGCCGCTGAACTCGCGACGAACGATCGCCGCTTCGACCCCGAGCAGCTCTTCGCCGAGAAAGAGAAGATCGCTCGCCTTTCGCGCGTCCGCCAATACATGTTCGGCAGCCTCGACGGTCTGCTCGTACCACTGGGCGTCGTTTCAGGTGTCGCCGGTGGCACGGCAAACAGCAAGATCGTCATCGTCGCCGGCGTCGCCGAAGCGTTCGCCGGCGCCTTGAGCATGGGTGCCGGCGAATATCTCTCCGGCAAGTCGGAGGCGCAGGTGCAGGCGGCGGCAATCCGCAGCGAGAAGGCCGAGATCGCCACGATCCCCGACATCGAACAGCACGAGATTGAACTGCTATTCAGACGCGAAGGCCTCACGCCCGCAGACGCCGCCGTGGTGGCCGAAAAGGTGATCACGAGCCAGCACAGCTGGATCAACACCATGGTCGAGAAGGAGCTGGGCCTGAGTGCCGAGCCGTTGGAGAGTCCCCTCAAGGACTCTCTGGCGATGGGCCTTTCTTACCTGCTCGCCTCGATCGTGCCGCTGGCTCCCTACTTCTTCCTGCGCATCAGGGCCGCCTTCACACTCTCGGTCCTGCTCACCGCCGCCGTGTTGCTCGCGCTCGGCGCGGTCAAGGGCAGCCTCGCGAGAATGAGCGTCTGGCGCAGCGCCATCGAGGTGGTCGTCATCGGCATTGCCTCGGCGGCCGGTGGCTACCTCCTCGGCTCGCTGGTACCACACCTCGTGGGCAAGTGAAGAAAGCCTGCCGGTGAGAAAGACGGCCGCCCCGCAACTGCTGGCCAACGACGCGGCGGCTCGCTGGGCGGCGGCCGGCGCAGCGGCCAGCCGCCTGCTGATTGCCGCCGCCGCCCTGGCCGCCGCCAGCTGGCTGCCGACCGTGCCGGTCGGTGCGTCCAAGCTCTATCCGGCCAAAGCGGGAGTTTTCCATGGTCTGCTGGCACATCTGCTCGTGCCCTGGACACACTGGGATGGTGCCTGGTTCCTGCGCATCGCCAGCGATGGATATACGCGCCCCGCCAGCCCCGCCTTCTTCCCCCTCTATCCCCTGCTCGTGCGCGGGCTCGGTCTCGTCTTCGGCGGCAATCTCGTCATCGCTGCCGTGGTCATCTCACTGGCTGCTTACGCCCTGGCGATGGTCGCTCTCTACCGTCTCGCGGCTGCCGAGATCGATCGCCGCACGGCGCTCTGGACCGTTGTCTTCATCTCCGTTTTCCCGGCCGCGCTCTTCTTTCAGGCGGCCTACAGCGAGTCGCTGTTTCTCCTGTTCACCAGCGTGGCCCTGCTCGCCGCGCGCCGCGGTCGCTGGCTGTGGGCGGGTTTGGCCGGGCTGCTGGCGACCCTGACGCGCAACGCTGGCATCGTTCTCCTCGTGCCACTCGGCTGGTTGTGGTGGGACCAGCGGCGTGGCGGCGGCGGGCACCTGCCGGGTGGGCCACCGCCACATGGCGGCGGCCCGGCAACGCAGCCGGCAACGCGTTCCCTGCTCTGGCTGCTACTTGTGCCAGCAGGCCTTGGCCTCTATATGGTCTATCTGTGGCAGCGATTTGGCGATGCCCTCCTCTTCAGCAGCGCCCAGAGCCGCTGGGGGCGCAGTCTGGCCTCGCCGATCAGCACCGTCGTCAGCGGCATCGGCAGCGCCATCCGCAGCGCTGGTCAGATCGCAGCGGGCACCGTGCCACAGAGCGACGGCGCCCTTTCGTGGAGCCTGGCGCTGGGCAACATCACCGCCCTCATCGCCCTCGTTCTGGCTGTACTGCTGGTGATTGTCTGCTGGCGCCGCCTGCCGGCGGCCTACACCCTGTACGGTCTCGCCGCCCTGGCTGTGCCGCTGTGCTTTCCAACTGCATCCAAACCTCTCCTCAGTCTGCCACGCTTCATACTCGTCGACTTTCCCCTCTTCATCGCTCTCGCGGCCGGGCTGCTGCGCCACCCGGCCTGGCGCTGGGCGGTCCTGGCCATCATGACGGCTGGGGTACTCGTGGCCACTATCCTGTTCGCGACCTGGAACTGGGTGGCCTGACTCTCCGCCAGCCGGCTGGGCTGGCACGCGCACTCCTGCGCACCCGGCGCTGTATGATGAGCCGGCAACCGATCAGCGAGGTACGCCATGGCTACACCCGAGAGTATCGCCCTCGACTACATACTCGTCGCCGACAGCGCCCAGGTTGTGGGTGGCAAACTGTTTGTTCTTGGCGGCGGCTGGGACCGTCTTCTTGTGCCCGAGATTCCCGGTCGACCAGCGTTACCGTTCGCCGTTGCCGTCGGCATTGTCGTGCCCTGGGATCTGACCAATCGCAGTTACACATTCTCGCTGGAGCTTGCCGACGCCGATGGCGAGATCGTCGACGATCTCGTCAAAGGCGAGTTCGAAGTCGGCCGGCCGCCCGGCTTGCGCCCCGGCGCCGCCCAGCGCTTTCAGATTGCCGGGCCGGCCGGGCCTGAGTTTCCCGACGAAGGCCGATATGTGGTGCAGTGCCGCGTCAACGGCGAGCTGCTCGGTCATACTGCCATCGAGGTCGGCGTGGCGAACTCACAGCCGACCTGATCGCCGCGTGGTCGCAGCCATTTGAATTGTCACCCTAGCGCTGAGCGCTCGCTTGGGTGAGAATCGCGGTGATTGCTGTTCAACGACTGCAGGAGTCCGGATGAGTTGGGTTGCGCGTGATGAAACCGAAGTTCGCACGGTCAGTGCGACTGAAATCCGACGCCGCTTTGGCCAACATGTTCATCCGTGCGAGTTTGGACCTTACGGTGACGATATCCCTCCGCGCCCAAAGTACCATTGGGTCCACCCCATGGCGCACCTCAAGAAGCCGTGGGTGCAACCGCCACCACCGCCCATAGACCCTGTGACCCGCAAGCGTCTCGACCCCAACTGGAGCCCCTTCAGCCATTAGGCGCTGCCAGCGAGACGCTGTACCTGCCTGGTCGCATCACGTGCCCGGCTTCGTTTAGGCGAAGAACGCGTCCACGTCGCGCAGCGAGTCGATAATCGCCAGGTTCTGCGGGCAGACCCGCTCACACTCACCACACTGAGTGCAGTTATCGGCCCGCGCTGATTCGTCGATCCAGCTGTAGTAGAGACGCGCCAGGTCAAGCTCGCCGTACATGTGAGCGTCGTTGTAGACCTCGAAACACTGAGGAATGTCGACGCCGCTCTGGCACGGTTGGCAGTAGCGGCACTGCGTGCAGTCAACCGGCCGCAGACCGCGGTACTCGTCACGCACACGGCCGACGACCGCCAGCTCTTCGGCCGTGAGCAGGCCGGGACGTGAGCATTCGGCTGTGGCGACGTTCTGCTCGACCTGTTCGAGTGTGCTCATGCCGCTGAGCACGAGCGACACCTCAGGCTGGCTCCACACCCAGTGCAGCGCCCACTCGGCCGGCGTCCGCGCCTGACCAGTCTGTGCCCACAGGTCAAGCACGCCCTGGGGCGGCCGTTTCGTCAGCTGGCCACCACGCAGCGGCTCCATGACAATGACGGCCAGACCCTTCTCGGCCGCCGCCTGCAGACCACGGCGACCGGGAGCGGCGTCTTCGTCCATGAAGTTGTACTGCATCTGGCAGAAACTCCACTGGTCGTAGACGTTAAGAAGTTCGTCCCACAGTGGCGCGTCACCGTGAAAGCTGAAGCCGATGTGACCCACCCGCCCATCGGCGAGAACCTTGTCGCACCAATCGAGGACACCGAGGTCACGGGCCACTGGCCAGTTCTTGTTTTCGACGCTATGCAGAAGATAGAAGTCGACTTGCTCGAGGCCAAGACGCTCGAGCTGTTCGTTGAGCAGACGGTCAAAATCGGCTGCCGTCTTGGCCTGAAAAATCGGCAGCTTAGTGGCCACTTTGACCCGCTCGCGATAGCCGCCGCCAAGCGCCTGCCCCAGCCACGTCTCGCTGGTGCCTTCGTGGTAGACGTAGGCGGTATCGACGTAATTCACGCCGTGGTCGATGGCGTAGTGCAACATGGCCGTGGCCGCCGGATAGTCGATCTTGCCGGGCTGGCGCTGGCCATGGTCATCGTGAAGAACCGGCAGGCGCATGGCGCCGAAGCCGAGCGCCGAAGGGCGCCAGTCGAGACGGCCAAAGGTTCGATACTGCATGGTTTTCTCCCAGGTCGTTGGCACCCGTAACCCGTCAGGCCGAAGTGGCGGACAAGGTTGCAGGCTCGTATTTATCTCTCAGATCGTGGGCCGGAATGGGCAGCCACAGGTAGCCCTCGCGCTCGTCGCCCAGCGCGGTGGCGCGACCCTGCAGATAGCGCCCTGCCGTCAACGCGGCTGCCAGCGCGTCAAGCGAATCGTGGTCGAAGTAGTCGTCCCATTCAACACCCTCGCGTCTGAGAATGCGCAGGCGCAAAAACTGACCGTCGCGAGTCGTCTTCTTCGGCAGGAGGCTGCCCTGCAAGGTAACGAAGCCGGCGTACGGGTAAGCTTCGAGCACCGCATCTGGGCGGGCGAACGAGCCGGGCATGCCGCCCAGTTCGCCCGCTTCGTAGCCCAGCCGATGCACGGCGCGGAAGAGGTCGAAACCGACCCGCATCCAGGCCGGCAGCCGCGCCGCATCTGCCTTGACCTCGTCGCGCGTCGGCACCTGAGAGACACTGATACGTCGACGCAGCAGCTCATAGTCGCAGACGCGCGAACGACTGGGCAGCTGACCCGGCTGCCGGCGCAGCAGCAGGCGATGGTTGAAGCCCTGCGGAGCATCGACAGCGATCACAGTCGGCCGCCGCCGCCGCAGCCAGGCGACGAGCTCACCGAGGTCGCTCGTCGCGCACCATTTCTGGCTGTCGTGAGCGCACAGGGTCCGGCCAACGCGCAAAGCAACGGCCACGCAGGGACGTGCAGCAGCAATATCTATACCGACGACGAGTGGATCTGCCATGCATTCGATTTTACGCTCGTTGGCGAGCGCCACAACATCAGTCGCGCTGGCGGTCAGACGACCGTGACACCCGAGCCGAACACGACGGTCGGTGGCGACAGCGCCTGCTTTTCGCCGGTCAGGAATCTTGTCGCCTGTGGTCGAGGTGCCGGCGCCCGCTACTATGCGCCGGCTCAGGCCAACGGCGCAAACCTCGCCTGGAAGAACCGCAGCATGGCCGGCTCGTACACCATCTCGAGCCCGGTGATCGCGGCGCGGCGGTCATATACCTCGGCAATCGTCTCGGCGGTCACATCCATGTGTGCCTGCGTGTAGACGCGCCGCGGGATCGTCACCCGCACCAGCTCCAGCTTCGGTCGATTGTGCTCGCCGGTCTGCTTGTTGCGTCCGGCCGAGACGATGCCGCGTTCCATGGTCCGCACGCCGCCTTCGAGATAGATCTGCGCCGCCAGTGTCTGCGCCGGGAAAACACCCTGGTCGAGATGCGGCAGAAATGCCCGGGCGTCGAGAAACACACCGTGGCCACCAATTGGCTTGACGATCGGCACGTCCCAGGCGAGCAGCTTTTCGCCGAGATAAACGACTTGGCCGACGCGAGCACGAATGTGATCGTACTGCACGCTCTCGCGTAAACCGATGGCCAGCGCTTCCATGTCGCGTCCGGCCATGCCGCCGTATGTATGAAGCCCCTCGTAGACGACAACGAGATTGCGACAGCGGTCGAAGACTTCGACGTCGTTGACGGCCAGAAAACCACCGATGTTGACCATGGCGTCCTTCTTGGCACTCATGGTGCAACCGTCCGTCAAGTCACACAGAGCACGCACGATTTCAGCGATTGTCATCTCGCCGCAACCCGGTTCGCGCTCCTTGATAAAGTAGGCGTTCTCAGCAACGCGGGTGGCGTCGTGGATGATGCTAATGCCGTGACGATCGCAGAGTTCACGCACGGCGCGCAGATTGGCCAAGCTGATCGGCTGTCCGCCGGCCATATTCACCGCCGTGGCGATGCAGACGTAGGGGATCCTGTCGGCACCGTGTTCTGCAATCACGTGCTCGAGCTTGGCGAGATCGACGTTGCCCTTGAACGGATGCTCGTTGGCTGGGTCGTGTGCTTCGTCGATGATGACATCGACGAAGGTGCCGCCGGCCAGCTCCTGATGCTGTCGCGTGGTGGTGAAGTACATGTTGCCCGGGATCACATCGCCGGGCTTGATGAGCGTCTGACTGAGGATGTGCTCGGCGCCACGACCCTGATGCGTGGGCACGACGTACTTGTAGCCGTAGATGTCGCGCACCGCCTCTTCCATATGGTAGAAGTTGCGGCTACCGGCGTACGCTTCGTCGCCCATCATCATGCCTGCCCACTGGACGTCGCTCATCGCCGAGGTGCCAGAGTCGGTGAGCAGGTCAATGTAGACGTCATCGCTCCGCAGCAAGAACGTGTTGTAACCGGCGCTGGCGATCGCCTGTTCACGATCAGCGCGCGAGGTCATGCGCACGTGCTCGACCATCTTGATCTTGTACGGTTCCGCCCACGACCGACGCCGCGTGGAGTGATCATCAGCCATCTGTCCTTCTCCTCCTGCTCGCCAGATTCTATACGCCTTTGCATGCACTATATGCTTTTACCGATTGATCAGCGTCGGCGTCGACACTGCCGTCGATTCAGGGCGCTGCAGTAAACTATTGCGTGTACCGGTGATCCTCAGTCTCTGTTGAAGGAGTGGCTTCTTATGTCACAGCCTCCCTCGCCGATTCTCAAACTCGGTCTGGCCAAGGGTAGCCTCGAGAGTGCCACACTCGACCTCTTTCGCCGAGCGGGCTACCCTGATCACGACCAGTGCCCGCTCGTACTTTCCCGCCATTGACGATGCCGAGATTGAGTGCCTGTTCATTCGCGCCCAGGAAATGGCTCGTTACGTCGAAGACGGCGCGCTTGACGCCGGTCTCACCGGCCACGACTGGGTGCTCGAAAACAATGCCGACGTCGTCACGGTTGCCGAACTCGTCTATGCCAAGCAGAGCTTCGGCCGCGTGCGCTGGGTGCTGGCCGTGCCCGAAGCATCGGCGCTGAAGTCGGTGCGCGATCTCGAAGGCAAAGTGATTGCCACGGAGCTGGTAGGAGTGACGCAGCGCTATCTCGCCGAACACGGCGTCAGCGCACGTGTCGAGTTCAGCTGGGGAGCAACGGAGGCCAAACTGCCGGCGCTTGCCGACGCCATGGTCGAAGTGACCGAATCCGGCTCGTCGCTGCGCGCCAACAAACTGCGCGTTGTTGAGACTGTACTGGAGAGCACCACTCAGCTGATCGCCAATCGGCGTAGCTGGGGCGACCCGACCAAGCGGCGCAAGCTCGAGGACCTGCGTCTGCTCTTGCAGGCCGCCATCAACGCACTCGACAAAGTCGGCCTGCTGCTGAACCTGCAGGCCGACAACCTCGAGCGCGTACTCGGCGCGCTACCGGCGCTGCGCAATCCAACCGTCTCTCATCTCAGCGCCGAAGGCTGGCTGGCGGTCAACACGATCCTCAACGAGTCGGTCGTGCGCGAAATCATCCCACGCCTTAAAGAGGCCGGCGCCCAGGGTATCGTCGAGTATCCGCTGAACAAGATCGTCCTTTAGGCACCGGCGCCGGCGTGCGCATCAGGGCGGCGCCGGTGTACGATGCGTCGGTCCGAGCCAGCCCGCGAAGGGGTCGCAGTGACCGTTAAGGTCGTCACCGACAGCACCGCCAACCTCACGCCCGAACTTCTGGCTGAGCACGACATCGGCATTGCGTCTTTAATCGTCAACCTCGGCCGCGACTCATGGCGTGAAACCGATATTTCGCTCGGCGAACTCTTTGCGCGCATGAAGGCGACAGGAGCGTTGCCGACCTCGTCGCAACCACCGCTGCCCGACCTCTGCGAGCTGCTCGCCGCACCGGTGCGGGCCGGTCATGACGTCGTTGCTTTCTTCATCTCAGCCGCCATGAGCGGCACGTACGCGTCGGCGCTGGCGGCACGCGAGACAGTCCTCAGCGAGTATCCGAACGCACACATCGACGTCGTCGATTCGCGCACGGTCACGATTCAACTCGGGATTATCGTCTTGGCGGCGGCGCGAGCGGCGGCGGCCGGCGCCAACGCGGCCCGCGTCGTGCAGGTCGGCCGCACAGCGCTCGAACATAGCCGCTTCCTCTTCGTTCCCTCCACGCTGGAATACCTGCGCCGCGGTGGTCGCATTGGCAACGCCGCGGCGCTGCTTGGCTCCGTGCTGCAAATCATGCCCATTCTCGACATTGAGGATGGCAAGGTGACCGCCGCCCGCCGTGTGCGTACGCAGAGACGCGCCATCGCTCAAATGGTCGATGAGTTCAACGCCCAAATTGGCGCCGACGGCCTCGGTGACGACGTCTTCGTCATGCACTCCGAGGCCGAAGAACTGGCGCAGGCGCTGGCAGCCACCGTCACCGCCAGTATTGGACGACCCGTGCCGGTCGTGCCGATTACCCCGGTGGTCGCCGTGCATGCCGGCGATAACGCTGTCGGCCTGGGTTACTGCTGCGATCTGACTCGCTTTCTACTCTGAGCACGACGAGGACTCGTCGCCGGCCTGATCTCAGCCACAGCGTGTCCTTCACTTGATGCCGGGCACGAAGCGGAGAACCCGTTCAGCAGCGCGCATGACGGCGGCGTAGTGCCTGTCGCTCAGAAACGGTGGTGTGTCGATCGCCAGGAGACGCTGCACGGCAACTGTCTGCGCCTCTGTGTACTTCAGTAGACCGGGCTCGCCGTGGCGCCGGCCAACCCCTGACTCCTTGAAACCTCCCATCGGTGCCGCGGAGGCCCACGTCGCACTGTACGCCTCGTTGACATTGACGGTCCCCGCTTCGAGCTGGGCCGCCAACACACGAGCACGGCCTGTGTCGCGCGTCCAGAGGCTGAAGTTGAGGCCGTACGCCGACGCGTTCGCCAAGCGCACAGCCTCCTCCTCCGTCGCGACCTTGTAGATCGCCGCCACTGGACCAAAGGTTTCGGCAGCAAACAAGGTCGCCGTCGCCGGTACCCCCGTGAGCAGCGTTGGTTCGTAGAAGTACGGACCGAGGTCGGGCCGCGCTTTGCCACCGGCGAGGACGCTCGCTCCCTTGGCGACGGCATCAGCAACGTGCTCCTGCACGACCGCGAGCTGATCGGCGCCGATCAGCGACCCCAAGTCCGTATCGAACGCGAAATCACAACCGAGTCGCATCGCCCGTACTGCAGCGACGAGTTCGGCGACGAAGCGCTCATAGATGCCGGCCTGCACATAGAGTCTCTCCGCATGGATGCACAGCTGACCGCTACTCGAGTAGATGGCGCGCAACGCCCCGGGAACCGCCCGCTTCAGATCAGCGTCGTCAAGCACGATCATGGCGTTCTTGCCACCCAGCTCCATGCTGTAGTCGATCAGGCGGGCCGCCGCTTGCTGCGCCACGGCGCGCCCTGTCGCCGTGCTGCCGGTAAACATGAGAAAGTCAACCGCGTCGATCAGCGGCTGCCCCAACTCCGCGCCGCGGCCGGTGACAACCTGGATGAGGCCGGGCGGCAGCCCGGCCTCATCCAGCAGTGAAGCCGCCCAGAGGGCCGAGTATGGCGTCTGCGCTGCCGGCTTGATCAGCGCCGCATTGCCAGCGAGCAGCGCCGGTATGACGTCGGTAACGGCCAGTGTAAGCGGGTAGTTCCAGGGCACAATGAAGCCAGCGATCCCTTTCGGTCGCCGGTACTCCCAGGTCCTGGTCAGCAGCGGCAGAGCGCCCTGATGCCGCCGCGGTGCCAGCATCCCAGCTGCCGTGTGAGCGTAGTATCGAGCCACGATGGCCGTGTCGAGCACCTCTTCGAAGGCGTGCCGCCGAGCTTTGCCCGACTCAAGCTGGATCAGGTCGAGGATTTCGTCGCTGCGCGCGATAACAAGGTCGTGAAAACGGAGGAAAATCGGCTCCCGTTGCGCCGGCGTCCAACGCGCCCATGTCCGCTGTGCGGCGCGGGCGCACTCGGCGGCACGGCGAATGTCAGCGGCTGCACCCAGAGGGACCACGCCCAGCTGCTCGCCGCTCGCCGGCGCCTCAACGCTGAGCGCTTGGCGTTGACCACTGACGCTGATACGTGCCGTCAGTCGCGCCAGCAGCGTCGTGTCAACATGTGCTGACCACTGCTTGTGCTCGCTCGCTCCCGGATCGACCGCTCGCGGTCTGCCGTTGTTCGTGCTCACCACTGCCTCCGTCTTCAGTCGCCCGCGCCTCCGACATCCTATCGTCCCCGGCCGGCGACTCCCAGGAGTCCAAGCACAGCGCATCCCCGAACTGAAGGCAGCCTGCCGTGCCTTACTCGGCGACGACGGTCCGCGCTCGCGCCGCAGACCAGGCGGCGATAAGCTCTTCTGACTCACGGTCAGCGAGCTGAGAGGTGCCCATGGAGCAGCATGACCCCATCGTCGTCGAAGTCTGGCGCGGCGAAACCATCGAAAGTCGCCACGAAGTTGTGGCTGCCGTCGCCGATGCCGACGGGGCCGTGCGCGAGTGTTATGGCAACGCCGACTTTGTCACCTACTGGCGCTCAGCGGCGAAACCATTTCAGTCTCAACCCTGGGTGACGGGCGGGGTTCTCGAGAACTTCGGCTGGGGAGATGAACAACTGGCCATCATGTGCGCATCCCATGCCGGCACGCCGCTCCACGCCGACCTCATTCGCACCATGCTCGCCGACATCGGCCTTACCGAAGCGGCGCTCCTCTGTGATCATGAACTCAAGGCCCGCCACAACTGCTCCGGCAACCATCTCGGTTTTCTCGCCGCCAGTGTGTTCCACAGCTGGGATCTGGCGACGTATCAGCAGCCGAAGCACCCGGCGCAGCAGGCTGCTCTGGCGGCGTTCGCCGAGGCAGTTCGTTTGCCACCGGAAGCGATCCCGGTCGGTGTCGATGGCTGCGGTATTGTCACCTATGCGACGGCGATAACGGTCATCGCCCAAGCGTGGGCGCGGCTGCCGCAGCTGCTGCCGCGCCAAGCCGCTGCCATGCGCGCCCATCCGCTGCTGGTCGCCGGCGAGGGCAAGCTCGACACCGTCATGATGCGGGCTTTCCCCGGCCTGGTCAGCAAGCGCGGTGCCGAAGGACTCGGCTGCGCTGCGCTGGCCGACGGTCGTGGAGTGGCAGTCAAGGCTCTCGATGGTGGCAGCCGAGCCACCGACCCGGCACTCGTCGCTCTGGTCACGCGTTGCCTCGGCATGACTGAGATGCCGCCAGCGACGCAGGGCGTCGGCCAGCCCAGCAACACCAACGATGTCGGTCGCGTGGTCGGCCGACTGGTCGCCGTGCTGCCACACTGATCCGCTCTTGCGCCGGCGGCCTGTACCCGCCGCGCCTGTCCTTCTGAGTCGTGCCGCTACGCCGGCTACGCCCGCGGCACAAACGCCTCGCGCTCAAAACCCTCGCCGAGCCGCCGCGTGAGGGCCGCCACAAGCCGGGCGCCGGCCTCTGCATCTTCGGGGTCGATGACTTCGAACGGCGAGTGCATGTAGCGCAGAGGAATACTCAAGGACAGCAAAGCGCACTCGCCGGCAGCCATGAACTCCTCCGCGTCGGTCGACGTGCGACCTGGCTGAGCGACGATCTGCACGGGAATCTCCTCTTGTGCGGCAACCTCGCGGGCCATCTTCAAGAGTGCATGATTGCTTGCCGCACCGCGTTGCAAGAGCGGCCCAGCACCGAGCTTCGCCTCGCCGCCGATCTTGCCGGGCTCGCTGCCGGGATGGTCGCTGGCAAACGACACATCGACCACGATAATGACATCTGGCCGCCAGCGATGAGTCATCGCCCGCGCACCCATGAAGGTGGTCTCCTCGTGGGTTGTGCTCAACGCCGTGAGCCTAGCGGCGCCCGGCGCCTGCGCATACTGCTCAAGAGCACGGTACGCAACGTAAACCCCGGCACGGTTATCACAACCGGGAGAAGCGATCGTGCCACCGGCAAACTCGACCACGTGCGGCATAAAAGTAATCGGATCACCAACGGCGACCAGATTCAGGGCAGCGGCCCGATCGGCGGCGCCGATATCGAGCCACTGCTCGTTGATCGGTAGGGCTTTCTCCCGCTCCTCCGGCTTCATCAGGTGGGTCGGTTTGCGACCCACAACACCCTCCACCGGCCCGCGATCGTCGTGAATGATGAAGTTGCGACCCGGCAGTAGCGGCGCGTCGAGACCACCGATACGATCGAAGGAAACAAAACCGTGTTCATCAACGTGCGTGACGATGAGACCAATCTGGTCGATGTGGCCCGTGACGACAACGTGCGGATGGCCGGATTCGTTGACGTCGGCCCAGACATTACCCAACGGGTCAGCACCCAGCGCGGCAATCGCGGCCACGTGCCTCTTGGCCACTTCTTGCGCCGGTGCCTCGAAGCCGGTGGGCCCGGGCGCCAGCAGAAGATCCTTCAGAAACACGCGATCAGCAGCCATGTCACTCCTCGTCGTTGATATCGAGCTTCGCTCCGTGTGCCCCTCGGGAGCACTACCATATTATCGCGCGGCGAGGGTGACGCCAGATTGAATCT
>JBKQWK010000307.1:0-3435 GCA_052139595.1 Thermoleophilia bacterium
CCCCGCGGCCGCGACAGCGGCCGCGGGGTGCTCCGTTCGGTCATTTCCAGAGGTGCGTCGATGATCTGGTAGACGCGCTCGCCGCTGGCGATGGCGCGTTGCGCCAGACCGATAAGCCAACCGATCACCTGGGCTGGGTACACGAGCATCATGAGGTAGGTGTAAAAGGCAACCAGAGCGCCCAGTGAGAGCTGGTGGTTGATCACCTCGCGACCGCCGTACCAGAGGAGCACGGCGACTGCCAGATTCGGCACGAAGGCAATCAGCGGTATGTAGACCGCACGCAGCCGGGCGGCGCTGATGCTGGCGTCAAACACCTGCGTACTGCGCTGGCTGAACTTCTGCAGCTCGTCCTCTTCGCGGGCGAAAATCTTGACGATGCGCGAGCCGGTGACGTTCTCCTGCGCCACGGTGGTGACATCGGCGATCTTCTGTTGCACGTCCTTGAGGATGGGGTTGAGACGGCGACTGAAGTTGATGGTCAGCATGAGCAAGAAAGGCAGCACGGCGAAGCTGAGCAGAGCAAGTCGCCAATTGAGCAGAAACAGGAGTACCGTGACGGCGCCCATCATGAAGAGGTTGATGCTGAAGAAGATGAGACCATAGCCGAGGAACATGCGCACGTTATTGACGTCGCTCGTGGCGCGGCTCATGAGCTGGCCCGTCTGCCAGCGGTCAAAGTAGCTGAACGGCTGGCGTAATACGTGGCGGTACAGCCGGTTCCGGAGGTCGAACTCGATGCCCAGGCTCACCTTGCCGGTCGTGATGCGGCGCAGCACGGCGAAGCAGAAACGCAGCAAGGCTACGACGATCAAGGCCAAACCGTAGGTGACCAGGAGGTGGTGCTTGCTGGCGACCAACGCGGTGTTGATGATGCGCTCGATGATGCGCGGAATCACCAGAGTCAGGCTCATCTGGGCGATGGCCGCGGCAAAGCCCGCGATCATGAGCCACCTGTAGGAGCCGAGAAGCTTGGTGATGCGCCAGAAGGTCCTCATCGCAGGGATCGTACCCGCTGGCGCGCCCGTCTGCTTCGGCCGCCGAGGTCTTCGTGCGTCCGTGAGTTCATCGGGCGCCGCGTTTCTCTTACGTCTGCGCCGCTCCGCGGCGTCGGTAGAGGCGCACGATCAGTCACGCCAGGCCGGCGAGCACGGCCACACCAATCAGCGCCGAGGCGACAGACATGACGACGGCCCAGGCGCCGCTGGCATTGCTTTGACCGTAGTCCGGCAGGACGCCGCGCCACCGGTCGCCGAGTGTCGCCAGACCGTGGGGGACGTAACCGACGCGCTTGAGCAGCTCGCTACCGCCCCACTCGCCAAAGGCAAAGACGCCGACGGTACAAGCCACCTCCACGGGGCCGGCGATGAGCATGTGCGACAGGGTCATCGCCGGGATCGTCGTGCTCAGATGGTAGGGATTGTATTGGGCGACGCCATTGACGGTATGGAGCAACGGCTGAATGCCCAGTTCGACACGGCAGCGAAGGCAGCCAGCACGATGTCGAAGTAGGAGCCAACGGCGCCGCCGACGAGTCGGCGAGCTGAGCGCAGCTCGCCATTGCCGCCGATGAGCTGGCAAACCGCGTGGCCGGCAAACGGCATGGTGATCGCCATGTTCAAGCTGTTGATGCCGGACGACAGCAAGCCGCCGTCGGCGAAGAGCAGAGCCTGGATGGCTAGCGCTGAGGTGACCGCCATCACCGCCGCCTACGGTCCGGCGACAAGGGTGATGAGCGTTGCTCCTACCGCGTGCGCCGTGGTGCCTCCCAGCACCAGCAGGTTGAGCATCATGACGAGAAAGCTAAAGGCGGCGCTGGCGGCGCTTCGACAACGGCCTGCGACCGCACAGCTCTCTTGGGCAACGACCGCCGGCGCCGGAGACGATCGTCTTCCCGGGCTTCTCGCTGGCTGATTACGCTCCCCCGACCACTACAGCGGAGGTGGCTTTGGCACTAACATGGGAAGTGGACCGACGAATGGGGTCCGGTCAAACACACGCGCGTTCACGGTGATGTTGTGCATAGCCATCCATATGGGCATCCGCCCGGCTACGAGCATGGTCCCCAGCACGATGATGGTCGGCTGCACGAGGCACGTCCACGCCGGCGATGAGCGCGAACACACGCATCGGCCGGGATACTGAGGAGCGGCGCAGATCGACTTTGGTCGGTGTCGTTGCTATTTCGCCGCTGGCCAATGTTGCAACCAGCGTGCCCTACCGCTCCTCAGGCGCCTGCCTCGGTGGTCAGTATGCTCCTCAGGCGCCTGCCTCGGTGGTCAGTACTCGATGCCGGCGCGGGCCAGCGTGCCCTGGTTGTAGTAGTGCTTGACGTCGCGCATCTCGGTCACGAGATCGGCACGCTCGATCAGCGCCGGCGAGGCGCGCCGACCGGTGAGTACGAGTTCAACGTTCACCGGTCGTGCGTCGATGAGCGCCAAACAGTCATGTTCAGACAGGAGTCGGAAGGCGATGGCGACATCGATTTCGTCGAACACCACCAGGTCGAACTCGCCCGAGAGAAGCACTTCCGAGGCACGCGCGAGGCCGCCGTGGGCATCGATGCTCTGCCGGTCGGTAATGCTGCTCTGACGAACAAAACCAGGTCCTCCGAACTGCTCCACCCGGATCAGCGGATTGTCGGCGAGGGCTATGATCTCGCCAGAGGGCTGCCCCTTCATGAACTGACCGATGAAGACGCGTTTACCGTGCCCGGCGGCACGGAGGGCGAGACCAAAGGCGGCGGTGGTTTTGCCCTTGCCGTTACCGGTGTAAATGTGAATGTAGCCTCGCTCCTGCTTGGCGGATGTGGCTGCGCTGGAAGTCAGGGCCGCTGTGGACATCGAACACCTCCGTGTGTATTGCGTTGTGCCGAATAGACGTGCTCCTGACCGCTCCAGGTGCGAGGTCATGACGAGTTCGGTCTGATCTAACGAGAATTATTCTCATACAATACCAGCGTAAGGTGGCAAGAATCAAGGGGCCGACGACAAGCATGAGAAATAATCCGAGCTGAAGACACGAACCGGTGTTGCCCAATGATGGTTAGCAGCAGTGCGAGAGCGAGAGAATATTTCTCATCTAGTTTCGTTGACGAAAACCATACCAGCGTAACCAGGGTCTCCGCCGTGCTCAGATCGTGTCGAACGATGGTTGTCTTGTCGCCGTGCCAGATCAGAGTCGCCCGGCACAATGCCGCAGATTCTGGGTGTGCGGTTGACAGGTCTGCGGTGAACGACAAGGATTCTCGCCTATGAGCGCCTCTCTTGAGTCGTCGTCGCCGGCGATCGACACGCTTCTCGCCGATCGCGGGATCCCTTACACACGACAACGGCGCGCCGTCTGGGAGTTCTTGCTGACGGCGACCACGGCGGCGACCACCGCCGAAGTGGCCGACGCGCTGCGCAGCCAAGGCGTCGGCCAGGCAACCGTCTA
>JBKQWK010000308.1:0-12011 GCA_052139595.1 Thermoleophilia bacterium
GTCAATGGTCGCATCGTGCCTCTGCACCACACGCTGCACTCGGGTGAGAGTGTCGAGATCATCACCAGCAAGTCGAGCCGCGGGCCGTCGCGTGACTGGCTGGGCATCGTTGTCACCCCGCGGGCCAAGCAGAAGGTGCGTCAGTTCTTCCGCCGCGAGCAGCGCGAAGATAGCGAGCACTCCGGCCGCGACCTGCTGCAGGAGATGCTGCGCCGCGAAGGTTTGCCGGCGCAGAAGATCCTCAGCGCCAAGATCTTCCCGCAGATCGTCAAGGAGGTCGGTTTTCAGAAGGCTGACGATCTGTATATCGCCCTCGGCTCGGGCCGTCTGGCGGCGCGCACGGTCGTCAACAAGATTCTGCAGCACGCCGGCACCATGAAAGAGGCAGTGCCCGAAGTTGCCATGCTGCCAACCAAGGCGCCCGAGCTGTCGCAAACGGCTGCTGCCTCAGGTGAGTTCGGCATCTCCGTCGAAGGCATGAGCGACATCGTCGTGCGCATGGCCAAGTGTTGCAAGCCAATCCCCGGTGACGAGATTGTCGGCTACATCTCGCTCGGTAAGGGCGTGACGATTCACCGTCGCGACTGCAAGAACGCTCGGGCTCTCATGCGCAGTCCCGAGCGCTTCACCAATGTCTCGTGGCAGGGCCTCGGCGGAATGGCATTTCGGGTTGAGGTGCAAATTGAAGCGCTCGACCGTAACCATCTGCTCGAAGATGTCGCCCGTACCCTCAGCGACTCCGGCGTCAACATTATTACGGGCGTGGTGCAGACCCTGCCCGATGGTGTCGTGCGCGACCGTTTCACGCTCGAAGTCGGCGACGTGCGTCAGCTCGACAATATTCTCGCCAATTTGCGGGCCATTGGCACGGTTTACGATGCCTATCGCGTGGTCGCCAGTTGACGCAGGCAGCGCTGGCTCGACGGGCTACCCTGGTTCGACGCTCAGGGCTGGCTCGACGAGCAAGGCCGGCGTTTGATACCGTTTGAGGTTCACGGACCCGGCTGGCGAGGAATCATGGCTGACTCACTCGAAGTTTTTCCCCTTGCACTCGGCCCTCTGGGGGCCAACTGTTTCATCGTCGTGAGTGGCGACCAGGCGTTCGTCGTCGATCCCGGCGATGAGGCTGAGACGATCATCGGCGCGTTCGCAGAACTTGGTTTTGCTCCGCAGGCAATTCTTGTTACGCACGGGCACTTCGACCATTTTGGCGCCGTTACGCCCCTGGTCGAGAGGTACGATCTGCCGGTCTACGTCGGCGCCGAGGACGCCGCCCAGATGTTAGATCCGAACCTGGGTCCACTGGCCGGCTTCGACGTCGCGCCGGTTGCCCAGGAGCGCGTGATCAAGATGAGCGGCGAACAGCAGCTTGATCTCTTTGTGCCGGTCACCGCTATCCCCACGCCGGGCCACTCGCGCGGCTCGTATACCTTTGTCGTCGCCGATCAGCTTTTCAGCGGCGACCTCATCTTTCAGGGCAGCGTCGGCCGTACCGACTTGCCGGGAGGCTCGACTGACAGCCTGCTCAACAGCATCGCCGACCTCATTCGCCGCTTTCCTCCCGATACGACCGTGCACTGCGGCCATGGGCCCGACACGTCGCTCGGCCGTGAGCTGGCCCTGAACCCGTTTCTTTCGCCATTGCGCTACGATCCTGGGTACCACTGGTGAACGGTCCGCGGGCGCCCAAAGGCACGTACGATCTTCTGCCCAGCGACGCGGCCCGTCGCGACGACATCGTCACCACGGCGGCTGCGGTTTTCGCCGCCTACGGCTATCAGCACATCGTTACGCCCGACTTCGAAGATACAGCGTTATTCGAGCGCGGCGTTGGCGCTGCCACCGACATCGTGCGTAAAGAGATGTACACCTTTGCCGACCGTGGTGATCGCTCACTGACACTGCGACCCGAGGGAACGGCGCCGATATGCCGTGCCTACGTCGAGCACGGTATGCACAAGTGGCCGCAACCGGTGAAGCTGTGGTACTACGCGCCGATGTTTCGCTATGAGCGGCCGCAGGCTGGCCGCTATCGCCAGCACTATCAGCTCGGCGCCGAGGCAATCGGCTCAGGCGAGGCGCTCGTCGACGCCGAAATCATGAGTCTGCTGGCGCAGATCCTGGCTGAAGTCGGCGTTGGCGGCGTGCGCTTGCTCGTCAACAGCATGGGCGACAAAGAGTGCCGGCCGGCGTACGTGGCACGCCTGCGCGAGTACCTGGGCGCACATGAGCAGGAGCTATGCGGTGAGTGCCGCGAGCGCATGCAGCTCAATCCCTTGCGCACGTTTGACTGCAAGGTCGAGTCTTGTCGAGCAGTGCTCGACAAGGCGCCGCGGGTCGTCGACCATCTCTGCCCCTCGTGTCGCGAACACTTTGACCAGGTTCTCGGTCACCTGGATCGTGCTGGGCTGCAGCCCGAACTCGACTTCAGGTTGGTGCGCGGCCTCGACTACTACACTCGTACCACGTTTGAGTTTCAATCTGCGGCGCTCGGTGGTGCTCAGAACGCCGTTGGCGGCGGCGGCCGTTACGACGGCCTGGTGGCCGAGGTCGGCGGCGCCGATACGCCCGGTGTGGGTTTCGGCTCCGGTCTGGAGCGCATTACGCTGGCGATTGAGGATGATGCGGTCGAAGGGAGCGCGCTCGACGCCTACTTCGTCTGCCACGATGAGGCTGCTCGCGGCGAGGCCTTTGCCGGCGCGCAGCGCCTGCGTCGCGAGCTGTTGCTCGAGGTTGATCTCGACTTGGCCGGTCGCAGCGTCAAAGGGCAGCTCAAGCAGGCCGCGCGCACGAGGGCCGATGTGGTCGTCCAGCTCGGCTTGCCCGACCTGGCCGCCGGCCAGGCGCGGCTGCGCCTGCCGGCCGCCCGCGACGAGGTCGATGTACCCCTCGGCGATCTCGTCGCCTGGTTCAAACATCGTCATGCGAAGGAGGCCTGATGCTGCGCAATGCCCTTGCCGGCGAGCTGCGGCCCACTCATGTGGGCAGTACCGTCCGACTCGCCGGCTGGGTCGCTCGCCGGCGCGATCACGGCAACCTCATTTTCGTCGACGTGCGCGACCGTAGCGGTCTCGTGCAGCTGGTTTTTGACCCATCCAAGCAGGCGGCGGCGCATGCCCTGGCTGAAACGCTGCGCAGCGAATACGTGATTGCTGTGAGCGGTACCGTCGTCGCCCGCTCGCCGGAGACGGTGAATCCGAATCTGGCCAGCGGAGCGGTCGAAGTCGCCGTCGCCGCCGCTGAGCTGCTGAACGCCGCTAAGACGCCGCCCTTTGGCCTCGAAGAAGAGGACGATGTCGCCGACGAAACGTTGCGCCTCAGATACCGCTACCTCGATCTGCGCCGCCCGCGGCTGCTGGCCAACCTCGAGTTGCGCCACAAGGCCGTTCAGGCCGCCCGCGCCTATCTCAACGAGCAGCGGTTTCTGGAGGTAGAAACGCCGTATCTGACCAAGTCGTCGCCCGAAGGCGCACGTGACTTTCTCGTGCCTTCGCGTTTGCAGACGGGCAAGTTCTATGCTCTGCCGCAGTCGCCACAGATGTTCAAGCAGATCCTCATGGTGGCCGGCGTCGACCGTTACTACCAGATCGCCCGCTGTTTTCGCGACGAAGATCTGCGCGCCGATCGCCAGCCCGAGCACACGCAGATCGACGCCGAGATGTCGTTCATGAGCGCCGCCGAGATCAGAGCCCTGCTCGAGGGTCTCATGGCGGCGATGTTTGCCGGCGTTGGTGAGGAGCCGCCGTTGCTGCCGCTGCCGACGCTCACCTATGACGAGGCGATGCTGCGCTACGGGTCGGACAAGCCTGACCTGCGCTACGGTTTTGCCGTCGATGACTTGACCGATATGTTTGGCGACAGCGGTTTTCAGGTGTTTCGCGGCGCCGTCGTCGCGGGCGGGGTGGTGCGCGCGATCCGGGCTCCCGGCGGTGCTGCTCTGAGCCGTGCGCAGATCGATCGTTTGACCGATCACGCCAAGGAGAATGGCGCCAAGGGCATGGCGTACGTGTTCGTCGAGGAGGGCCGCACGTTGCGCGGCCCGATCGTGAAGTTTCTCAGTCCTGACGAGCAGACGGCGATTGTTACGCGCACGCAGGCCGAAGCGGGCGACCTGGTCGTTTTCGCCGCCGACCAGGCTGCGGCGGCAGCCAAAGTCCTCGGCGCCTTGCGACTGCAACTGATTGCCCTTCTGGCCCCGGCGCCGACGGCGCCTTGGGCTCTGCTCTGGGTCGTTGACTTTCCTCTCTTTGAGATTGACAGCGAAAGCGGTCGCCTGACGTACGGTCACAATCCGTTTAGTTTGCCGACCGACGAAACGCTGGCCTTTATCGACAGTGAGCCGCTCAAGGTGCGCGGGGCACAGTACGATCTGGTGCTTAACGGTGTCGAGCTCGGCTCAGGTTCCCTACGCAACCACCGCGCCGACCTGCAACGCAGGGTTCTGCATGTGCTCGGCTATGACGATGAGCGCATCGAAGCCGCCTTCGGCTGGTTTCTCGAGGCGCTCGACTACGGTGCGCCGCCGCACGGGGGCATCGGCCTCGGCCTCGATCGCATCGTCACGCTGCTGGCCGGCGAGAGTTCGATTCGCGAAATGATCGCCTTTCCCAAGACGGCCTCGGGCGCCGACCTCATGACCGGTGCGCCGGGCGTCGTCGACGCCGGGCAGCTGAAGGAACTTCGCCTGCGGCTCGGCTGAGTCGGCGCCGCTATTCTGCGCGAACGGTGCGTAT
Organism: Thermoleophilia bacterium; assembly: GCA_052139595.1. Lineage (GTDB taxonomy): Bacteria > Actinomycetota > Thermoleophilia > UBA2241 > UBA2241 > JBKQWK01. The sequence goes on from JBKQWK010000308.1 coordinate 4,734, forward strand.
GGGCCGGCGGCGCCGTCACGCGCGAACGCTGGCCGGGACGCTGGATTTGAGCCGGCGCTGGGTCACGCGCCGACCTTGGCTATCGTCTCCGGTGACGAACGATGGCAGAAGGTCGAGCCGTTTGGTAAAATCAGCGGGCTCGACCTTGTGCGTGACCTCGTGGCATTTTTGAGCCAACACGAATGCCTAGGGAGTTCGACTTTGCTTGGCCCGTGGGCCGGCGATAGGGCACCCACCTGCAACTGCAGGTTCAAAAACAGAGCGAGCACGGCAAGGTGGAGCATTTCTTTCTGACGGGCGCTGCCGCAGGTGGCACGGCGCTCAGATGTCAGCCTCACGTCGACATCGGCGTCGCGAGGGTGTTACGCCGTCAGCGTCACCGGGCGGAGGCGCTCCTCCAAGTGCGACTCCAGCATGATTCCGTTGTTTGAGGTCTCGCCCGACTGTGGTACCATAATCCCTACTGAATCAGTTGGCTTTTCCTGATGGTGTGATTGTACGTAAGTGAGGTACGGTGCGAATTTCGTCGCGCTGCCGATACGGAGTCCGAGCGATGGTCTATCTAGCCGAACGCGGCGACGATCATCCGGTGCCGCTTTCGGCGATTGCGCGCAGTGAAGGTATCCCGACGGCGTTTCTGGAGCGGATTCTCGGTGAGTTGCGCAACGCCGGCCTGGTGCTCACTGCTCGCGGTGTTACGGGCGGCTATCGTCTGGCGCGTTCGGCCGAGGAAATCTCGGTTGCCGATGTCGTCAATGCACTCGAAAGGTCGCGGCCGCTGGTCGACTGCGTACCCGACGAAAAGGGCTGTGAGCGGTCAGACAGTTGCCGGTCGCGGCTTGTCTGGCAGCGTTTGGACGATGCCGTCAGCGGAGCACTCGGCGGCATTACATTGGCAGAGTTGAAAGTGGAGGCTACGGCGAGATGAAAGAAGTGTATTTCGATCACGCGGCAACGACGGCCGTCGACGAACGCGTGCTGGCGCAGATGCTGCCCTATTTTAGCGAGCGTTACGGCAATGCCTCCGAGCTGCATGGCCTTGGCCAGGAGGCGCGCGCGGCCGTTGAGACGGCGCGCGCCGACGTCGCCGCCGCTCTTGGTGCCAGTGAAAAAGAGATCATCTTTACCAGCGGCGGCACCGAGTCAGACAACATGGCGCTCATCGGCTACTTGCAGCGCTTCGAACCGGGTCACCTGGTAACCAGTGCCATCGAGCATCCGGCAGTTGGTGAAGCAGCCCGTTATTTGCAGCGGCAGGGCTGGGAGGTCACCTATGTGGGTGTCGATGGCGATGGCCTGATCGACATCGATGAGTACGAGCAGGCGTTTCGCAGTGACACGCGACTGGCCTCCGTGATGATGGCCAATAACGTCGTCGGCACCGTGCAGCCGATCAAGGATCTGGCCCGCATCGCCCACGAAAAAGGCGCCGTTTTTCACACCGATGCGGTGCAGGCAGCCGGCTCTCTGCCGATCGACGTCGCCGACCTGGGTGTTGATCTGCTCAGTATCAGCGGACACAAGTTTTACGGTCCCAAAGGCATCGGCGCCATTTACATTCGCCGTGGCACGCGCATGGCCGCGATTCTGCACGGCGGTGGCCACGAGCGGCGTTTGCGCTCGGGCACCGAGAACACGCCCGGCATTGTCGGCCTTGCGGCAGCGCTGACGCTGGCCGTGGCTGAGATGCCGACGACGGGACCGCGGCTGGCAGCGCTGCGCGACCGGGCGCTCGATGGTGTTGTCGCCGCTGTGCCCGACGTCATCGCGCTCGGGCACCGTCAGGATCGCTTGCCCGGCAACGTCGCCTTTACCGTGCGCTACATTGAGGGCGAGTCGATGTTGCTGCAACTCGATCAGAAGGGCATCGCCGTCAGCAGCGGCTCTGCCTGCGCCAGTGGCTCACTCGAGCCGTCGCACGTGATTCTTGCTCTCGGCCTTGGCGCCGAGGAGGCTCACGGCAGTCTGCGCCTCTCGTTGGGGCGCGAGAACACGGTCGAGGAGATCGACTACTTTCTCGAGGTGTTCCCGCCGATCGTCGAGAAACTGCGGCAGATGAGTCCGCTCTACGTGAAGGGATGACGATGTACACAGATCTGGTCATGGATCACTTCAGCAATCCGCGCAACGTCGGCGAGATCGAAGACGCCGACGGTACCGGTCAAATTGGTAACCCCGTTTGCGGTGACGTCATGCGCATGACGATCAAAGTCGCCGATGACCACATCAGCGACGTCAAGTTCAAGACCTTCGGTTGTGGCGCCGCAGTGGCGACCTCGAGCATGGTGACCGAGATGGTACAGGGCAAGACGCTAGCCGAGGCGGCAGAGCTCAGTAACAAGGCTGTCGCTGAGGCGTTGGGCGGCTTACCGGCCAACAAGATGCACTGCTCGAATCTGGCCGCCGATGCGCTGCACATCGCGATCGAGGACTACCTCACTCGGGCCGGCCGTGGCGACGAGATCGAGACGATCCTCAGGAGCCCAAAAAAAGCACAGTCGTAGGGCTCAGCGGCGGCGTCGATAGCGCCGTCGCCGCCCTGGTCCTCGGTGACCAAGGCGCGCGTGTGCGCGCCGTCACGCTCCTGCTCTGGGGCGCGGCTGAACGGCGCAGCTGCTGCTCGCCGAATGCGGTCCAGCGGGCCCGCGAAAGCGCCGCCGTGCTGGGGGCGCCGTTCCAGACTCTTGATCGCCGCTCACAGTTTGCGCGTGAGGTCGTCGAACCGTTCGTGTCCGGTTACCTGGACGGCGAGACGCCGAATCCCTGCGTGGCCTGTAATCCGGGTCGTTTGGCGGCGCTGGTTGAACTTGCCGACCAGCTCGGTTACGAGACTGTTGCCACCGGCCATTACGCCCGCCTGGTCTGGCGTGACGGCCAGGCGTTCGTCGCCCGCGGCCGTGATCGTGCCAAGGACCAGTCGTACATGTTGGCGCGGGTGGCGCCGGCGACGCTGGCGCGACTTGACTTCCCCCTCGGCAGCTTTACTAAGGCCGAGGTACGTGCACGAGCTGCGGCGGCCGATTTGCCGGTTGCCGATGAGCCCGAGAGCCAGGAGGTCTGCTTCGCCACCAGCGGCTATCGAGACTTCTTTCAGCAACGCGGCGTGCACCCGCGAACCGGGGCGATTGTCGATGAACGAGGTGTGCGCCTGGGCACGCATGATGGGCACTGGTGGTTCACAGTCGGGCAGCGGCGCGGGCTGGGGTTGTCGGCCGCGGCGCCACTGTATGTGCTGGCGCGGCGGGCGGATACCAACGAGGTCGTTGTCGGTGCCCGAGACGCGCTGGCGACGAGCGAACTCGAGGTCCGTGACCTCGTCGATCGTGGCCTCGGCGAAGCTCACGGGCTCGAGGTGCAGTTGCGCTACAAAGCCGCCGCTCAGGCCGTGAGCGAAGTGGAGTACCTTGCCGCCGATCGCCTGCGCCTGCGGCTGGCAGCGCCTTTCGCCGGCGTCGCTCCTGGTCAGGCGGCGGTCTTTTACCGAGACGACGTGATTGTCGGCAGCGGCTTCATCGCTAAATCGGGTCGTTGCTGAGTGTGATAGATTGCACGCAGGCAACGCTGGGTCCCGAGTCACGCGAAAGGAGAGCAACATGGCTTCGAGTGTCGCGCTGGTGGCAGCCAGCACATCGTCTGTCGTCTTGCGATATGCGGCGGCCTTCTTCTTTGTCGTTGTGGCCGTCGGTCTGGTGGTGGCGCTGATGCGCACCGCCAAGGTACTGACACGTGTCGATTCGCTGCTGAGCGACCTCGATCGCGAGATCATGCCGGTGATCAAGAAGACAGGCACGACCGTCGACGAGGTCAACAACGAACTCGTACGCGTCAACGAGATTACGCAGTCGGTAGTCGAGATGACGCAGAAGGCCGAGAGCATGGCCGATGGCGTCGAGAGTGCCGTCAGCAAGCCGGTGCGCAAGATGGCCAGCTTCAGCGCCGGCCTGTCGCAGGCGGTGGCTTCGTTTCTGCACCGTGACAGCGGTGGCAAGGCCGGCGGCGGTCGTGCGGGCGCTGATGCAGGCTTCGCCGGCGGCGGGTTTTACGCTTCGCCGGCGGCCGATGCGAGCAAAGCGACGGCGGCTGCGCCGCCGCCAGCCGACACGGCCGCCGGCGCAAGCAATGCAACCGGCGCCGACACAACCGCCTCAGCCGCAACAGCCTCGGCGGGCGGCGCAGAGTCGCCGGTTAGCGCCTCCGGTGCCGCCGGAGCACAGGCTGGTGCATCTGGTCAGACCGGCGGTGGCCCGTCAGGGACGGGAGGCTGACCGTGGGGCTCATGAGATCACTGGGTGTGAGCGCTCTCCTTGGCGGTGCAGCGCTTGTCTATCACGTTTATGGGCGAGTGCAGCGAGAGCAGATTGGCTACGTCGAAGCACTCCGTCAGCTGCCCGCTGAGGCGAGGTCGCTGTGGGCTGAGACGCGGGTACGCGCCGCCGAAGCCATCGAAGATGGCCGGCAGGCGGCGCGCGAGCGCGAGCAGCAGGTGACGCACGCCTTGGCGGCGGCCGGCACCGGCAACACGGGTGAGTGACAGGACATGACTGAGACGATCCGCATCGAGACTCCCGCCGACGAGGCCTCATTACCGGTCATACGGATGGTCATCGGCGGCGTCGGCGCCCGCTGCGACCTGTCCCTGGACGAACTCGACGACATTTACCTCGCCGTGGGCGAACTCTGGCGTGTGGCGGCCGAACTCGAGCCTCTGTCGCGGTACGCTCTTGAACTCGAGGTCGGGGCGCAGATGCTCTACTTGCACGCCGGTCCGTTTCACTCACCCGACTTGCGCGCTCGTCTAGAACTTGAGCCGACGACCCAGCTCTGTCTCAATCTCTGCCAGCTGCTGGACGGCGTTCTGGAATCGTTCACGGTGCACGATGGCGAGGGTGAGTTCTCGGTGACGATGGCCAAGACGCTGAGAGAGCATGTGACGTGAGCGGTGACGAAGACAGAATCGCTGACGAGCGCGGGATCGATGACCAGCTGATGGGCGATCCTCTCGACATTCCCGTTCCGCCTGGGCAGTCGCAGCTCGGCGGCGACGAGTTTGCCGACGATGAAGAGTCGCCGGCCGACGACGACGCTGACCGGCAGTCCGGCGGCCCGGGCAAGGATGAATCCGAGAAACTCGATCAGTACCTCCTGCGCCGCTACCATCTGTACGGCGATCGCCGGGCCCGTGACCAGCTGATCACCATGTACCTGCCGCTGGTGCGCTCGCTGGCGCGACGCTACGCGTCGCGGGGCGAGCACTTCGACGATCTGGTGCAGGTCGGAGCCATCGGCCTCATCAAGGCGATCGACCGGTTTGACCTCAGCCGCGGCGTCGAACTGACGACGTACGCGACGCCGAACATCGTCGGCGAGATCAAGCGCTACTTTCGCGACAAGGGCTGGTCGGTGCGTGTTCCCCGCGGCCTGCAGGAACTCAACATCCGGCTCAACAAAGTGATCGACGAACTCGTGCCCAAACTGCAGCGGTCGCCGACCATCAATGAGCTTGCCGAAGCCGCCAACGCCACCCCGGAAGAAGTGCTTGAGGCGCTCGAATCGAGCCAGGCCTACAATTCGGTCTCGTTGCAGGCCTCGCCGAACGGGGAGTCAGGCGAAGACGATGCCGGTCTCATCGACTACCTGGGTAGTGAAGAAGAGGCTTACGACACGATGGAAGATCGCACGGCACTGGCGCCGGGGTTTGCGAAGCTCGATAAGCGTGAGCGCTACATCCTTCATCTGCGCTTCTTCGAGGGTCTCACGCAGTCGCAGATCGCGGCCAAGGTTGGCATTTCGCAGATGCACGTCAGTCGTTTGATTCGCCGTTCGCTCGAGAAGCTGCGCGAAGAGATCGGCGAGCTGGATCAGCCCGTGCGCCATCACGCTGACGATCGCTGACCAACCGCTTGCACCCGTAGAAATCACTCCAACATCAGAGGTATTCGTGAACGCCGCCGACATTCGCCAGCTTTACCGTGATTTTTTCGTTGCCCACGGCCACCAGAGCGGCGTGCCGGCAGGGCTCGTTCCCGCCGGCGACGCCAGCGTGCTGTTTACGACAGCGGGCATGCAGCAGTACAAGCCGTACTACCTCGGTGTCGAGACACCACCGGCGCGGCGCATGACGACCTGCCAGCGTTGTTTTCGCACCTCTGACATCGAGAACGTCGGCCACACGGCCCGTCATCTGACCTTCTTCGAGATGCTCGGCAACTTCTCGTTCGGTGATTACTTCAAGACTGACGCTATCGCCTGGGCGCTCGACCTCAGTGACCAGCTGGGGATTGATCGGGACCGTCTCTGGGTGAGCGTCTTTGGTGGCGACGAGCAGGTGCCGGCCGACGATGAGGCAATCGCCATCTGGAAGAGCCACGGCGTGCCCGAAAAGCGCATTGTGCGCCTCGGTCGCGGCGACAACTTCTGGGGACCGGCCGGACCGACCGGCCCGTGCGGGCCGTGCTCTGAGCTGTACTACGACTTCGGCCCCGAGCACGGCTGCGGCCGGCCCGACTGTGCCCCCGGCTGTGAGTGCGACCGCTTCATCGAGTACTGGAACCTGGTCTTCGTGCAGTACGACATGAACGCCGAGGGCGTGCTCGCTCCGTTGCCGCGGCCGAGTATCGACACCGGCATGGGCCTCGAGCGCATGGCGGCGATCACGCAGGGCGTCACGACCATTTTCGAGTCTGACGCCTTTACGCCGCTGATTGCCCTGGCCGAAGAGCTGAGCGGCCAGCGCTACGGCAGCAGCGAAGCTGCTACGCGGGCGCTGCGGACGATCGCCGAGCACGCCCGGGCGGTCGCCTTTCTGATCATGGACGGCGTTCTGCCCGGCAACGAAGGGCGCGAGTACGTGTTGCGCCGCATAATCCGTCGCGCCGTTCAGCAGGGCGTGTCGATTGGTCTCGAGGAGCCGTTTCTGACTACTCTCTGCGCCCGCGTGGTGACGATGATGAAGGACGCCTACCCCGAGCTCGCGACTCGCCAGGCCGAGATTGAGCAGGTGGTGGGGGAAGAGGAGGTGCGCTTTCGCCGCACGCTTGACCAAGGCACGGGCATTCTCGCCGAGGCTTTGCGGCGGGCTCACGATGCCGGCACCGATCTGGCGCCGGCGGTCGCCTTTGAATTGCACGATACGTATGGGTTCCCCTTCGACCTGACACGCGAGATTGCTGCCGAACACGGCATGAGCGTTGACGAAGCCAGCTTCGAGAAGCTCATGAGCGAGCAGCGCGAGCGCGCGCGCGCGGCCGCGAAGGGTGGCGGGTTCGAGGCGGGGCCAAG
>JBKQWK010000309.1:0-7305 GCA_052139595.1 Thermoleophilia bacterium
GGGGAATCGAACCCCCACCCCGCGTGAACGGGACCGGATTTTGAGTCCGGCGCGTCTGCCAGTTCCGCCACTTCGGCACGCTGTCCGGCGCGCGCCGGACAGGCCGTGATTATAGCCCAGCTCGGCCGGCCGCGTCCCGTCGAGCGAGAGTTCTCCATGGTCGCTCCCGCTGGCGCTGGTTGGTTGACCGTCAACCCGTCTGGGGATAGTTAAACAAGATTAATAAAGTCCGCTATTCCTCTTCGCCGAAGTGGGTGCACGATGACATATGACATGGCAGTGATTGGCGGTGGCCCCGGTGGCTTGGCGACGGCCATGTATGCCGGTATGCGCGGTCTCTCGGTGATTGCCTTTGAGGCTCAGGCGCTGGGCGGGCAGCTGATCAACCTCTACCCTACCAAGCCGGTGACAAACTTTCCCAGCCAGCCGGAACTCGCCTCGCGCGACCTGGCTCAGCGATTGGCCGACCAGGCACGGCACTTTCGCGCCGAGCTGGCCGACAACGAGCCGGTCGAATTCGTCGGCCACAACGGCAGCGACTACCGTTTGCTCACCGCCCGGCGCGAAGTCACCGCCCACACCCTGGTTCTGGCGCTTGGCCTGGGCCGCTTCGCACCGCGCAAGCTCGGCTTGCAGAAAGAAGAGTGGTTTGAGGGTCGCGGTCTTGTCTACCGTCTACCCCCGCGCGACGAAATCACGGCCCAGCGCATCGTCATCGTCGGCGGCGGTGATAGTGCGGTCGACACCGCTCTCTCGCTGCACGAAATCGCCGAGGTGACCCTGGTTCACCACCGTGATGCCTGGAGCGCTCTCGACTTCAGCGTCAAGCAGCTGGAGAGCAGCGCCGTCAAGGTCATTACCAACGGTGTTGTCATCGAGCTTGTCGGCGGCGAACGGCTTGAAAGCGTCATCGTCTCGCTGACTGATGAGGGCGCTCTGCGCCTGCCCACCGACCTGCTCTTCGTGAGCATCGGGCAGTTGCCTGATCTGAGCGGCATCGAGAGCTGGGACCTCGAGGTTGGCGGCAACTCTATCGCCGTCAACTCGGCGATGGAGACAGGCATCCCCGGCTTGTACGCCGTCGGTGATTTCGCCCGCTACCCAGGCAAGGTGAAGACGATCACTACCGCCGTCGCTGAGGGCACCACGGCTGCTAACGCGGCCCAGATGTACCTGCTGGCGGCGTAGAGGGAGCGTAAAAAAGGGGCGGACGATGTCGCAGACATCGCCCGCCCCTTTCATCCAGGGAGGTTAGCCCAGGCGGTCGTTTATCACGCCGAACCTACATCTGGAAGCTGTCGCTACGCACCAAGCGGCAGCACCCAGTGGCAGTTTGGCGGGCCGGCCGCGCCGCGGCCGGCCAGCGTTCAATACCCGCGGTAGGTGTTAGGCCACCAGCTCGGCCCGTAACCGCGACTCACCGCCAGTGCCGTGGCGCTGATCTGCGCCCGGGCGTCAAAGATGCTCGCGTGACGCCAGGGGTTCCAGGCCGCCTGCCAAGTTGACGGGCAGTACTGGAAGAGGCCGAAATATGCCCCGCCGCCGCCGACGGCCATCGGCCGGCCGCTCGACTCGCGCTGCATCATGCCCAGCAGGACGCCGGTACTGACGTGCCAACGGGCCGCCAGAGCTTGCACCAGCGGCTTCCAGTTGTGCGTCGCCGCCCAATGCGCCAGCTGCTTATCGTGACGCAGGGCCGCGGCCAGACGAGCAACCAGCTGCGCGTCGAGCCGCACCGCATGCTGCGCTGCAGTAACTGTGCTGCGTAGAGCCTTGAGTTGTGTGGCACTGAGGGGCGCCGGCGTTACCACTGGGGTAGCGCTCGGCATCGGGGTCGGCGAACCGGCGGGTGCCGGCGTCGGGACCGACGTCACCGTCGACGCCGGCAGCGGTGTTGGCGGCGCCGTCGGCAAGGCGGTGGGCGCCGGCATCAGGGTCGACACCAGCACTGAGCTGGCGACCGGCGACCCGGCGCTCGTGAAACCGGCCAGCGCCACAGTGCTGGCGCCAACGGCGCCGGTCGGCGCGGCAGCGGTAGTGTGCGCCGCGTTCGTCGCCGCCAGCAGCCTCGCGCGAGCGCGCGCAAGACGCACCTCGGCGGTGTGTAGCCGCTGTTTGGCGACAGTCAAGCGACTCTGCAGAGTCGCGGCGTGAGCCTCAGTACTTGAGGCGAAGAGCGTGGCCGTTATGACGACCACAAGGAGGGCGATGATGAGGAGCGTTCGTTTGCATCGTTCCACAGCGTCCTTCCGACGGCATGTGCTCCGCGGCAGCGGTTTCCCTGTGCCGAAGAGCCGGTCCGCGCCCCGGTGCGAGTGTTGTGTCTGCTGCCGTCCAGCACAATCCCATGCGCAGCAAAGCAGCGGGGGAATGGGTGCGAGGGGGGAGCTAGCAGGCGTGGGGCGCCCTGGTTGTAGCTGATGGAAGGGCAGTTTGCCAGAAGTCGGCGACAAAAGCAAACCCAGACGCCTGGCCACGTACGATGCAGACTACAACGCGGAATGCAGCGGAGCCGGCGGCGGCCTCTGTAAACACCTGTGCCGCCGCCGGCTCCGCTGCGAGCCCGGGACCCAACTTGCGGTCAACCGGTACACACTACGGGTGGCTTTGTTACCCACCCGCCACCTCGTCGCCGGTGACTATTTGTGGTATTCCCGCCGACCATCAGGAATAACCCGCTGCCGTTGCCGGCGGTCCGATCTTCGCTGCCGCACCGGCCGTGATTCAACGCAAGCTCACGGCCGGCGCTCCCGCGGCCGCGGATTGTTGCGACCGCGGGTTGTTACGATCGCACGGCGACCACGTCGATCACCCAGTCGGCCACGTGGGTGCGCCGTTCGAGCACCTTGAAGCCGGCCTGACGCAGAAACCCTTCCGTGTCGCGGTCGAGCCGACAGCCCCCGGCAAGGCGCGCCCAGGCCGGGGCAGCCAGACTCTGGAGAAGCCGCCCCGGTTGCCAGGGCAGATGCACGTGCTCGAGCAACAGAAGCACGCCGTCCGGCGCCAGCACGCGGTCAACCTCGGCGAGCACGCGCTCGGGGTCGGCGACACTGCACAACGTGAACATGCCGACCACACTGTCGAAGCTGTCGTCGGCAAATGGCAGCTCCTCGGCGACCGCTTCGACGACTGTCACGCGCGCCGCCGCGCCGACGGCACGGCGGCGCGCGCGGGCCGCCATCTGACCGTTCGGCTCCAAGGCCACAACCTCCGTGCCGGGCGCAAACCAGCGCAGCTGAGCGCCTGTGCCGGCTCCGATCTCAAGCACCCGGCCACGCGCCGCCTTGGCCAATCGCTGGCGCCAGCCACCGATGGCCAGGCGCTCAGCCGGCCACATAGCTACATCGTAAAACGCTCCCGAGCCGCCGGGCGCGCTTGTTATCTGCTTCTCCTTCACCGACAATCACCTGACCTGAAGAGCGACAGAACTCGAGCTAGCATGCCCGCACGCAGCGACAAGCAATCCGCCGGCCAGCGCAAGGCGGCCTACGCCATCCAGCAGCGCCAGGCTCGCCGCGCGGCCGAAAAGGCGGCCGCCAGAGCGGCCGCCCGCGATCGCGCGGGCATCACCGTCGAGGCTGAACGGCATACCGAGATCAAACTCCTGACCTACCTCTTCGTCGTCTCGGCGGTCACGATGCTGCTGGTCATGATGTACTTCGCCGGGGCCGTGCTCAAGGTGACCATGCCCTATGCGGTTGGTCTCTCCTGGGTGGTGCTCATCCTCGTCGGCGCCACGTTCAGCTGGCTCTACGGCACCTTTCTCACGGCCCGCTACCGGCACTGGGGCTGGTTCGTCTTCGCCGTCATACCGCTGACAGCCGTGCCCGGCATGCTGGCGTTCACCTGGAACCGGCGCCAGGAGATCGAGCGCGAGACAGCCGCCAGGTGAGGTCGCGCCAGGCGCCTACTGGGCGAGCACCTGACAGAGGTTATACAGCTCGGGGTTGATCGCCTGCTTCTGCGAGAACGCATACGTCAGGCTTACGGTCGCCAGGCTGTTGCCGGCCATGCCGACCATCACATCGCTGAGGCCGTCGAGTAGCAGATCGACTGCCTTGGCGCCGAGCTGACTGGCGACCACGCGGTCCAGCCCAGACGGTGTGCCACCACGCTGAATGTGACCCAGCACCGAGACTTTGATGTCGTGTTCCGGCAGGTGAGAGCGCAAGGCGCGAGCAACCTCTTCGCCCGAGGCGGCACCCTCGGCAACGACGACAATCGTATGTAATTTACCGCGGCGATTGCCACCCATGGCCATGGGGCCGATGTCTTCCAGCTTGAGCGGCATTTCGGGGATGAGCACCAGATCGGCGCCTCCGGCGACGGCCGCCGAAAGGGCAAGCTGGTCCGATGTACGGCCCATGACCTCGACCACGAACACGCGGTCCAGGGCCGAAGCCGTATCGCGGATCTTGAACAACGCATCGAGTACCGTGTTCAGCGCCGTGTCGAAACCGATCGAGACGTCGCTGCCGGCAATGTCGTTGTCGATCGTCGCCGGCACGCCGACGACGTTGACACCATGACAGGCGAGTGCATGCGCGCCGGCCAGCGAACCATTGCCGCCGATGACAACGAGACCGTCGACGTTCAGGTGCTCCAGCACTGCGGCAGCCTTGGCAACGCCTTCCTCCGTCTTGAACTCATTCGCACGAGCGGTGCCCAGGAAGGTACCGCCACGATCCATGACACCGCCCACAGAGCGATTGTCGAGCGGTTCGTAGCTGCCATCCATGAGACCGCGAAAACCCCAGCGAAAGCCGATCACGTCGCAGTCCTTGGAGATCGCGCGCCGCGTCACAGCACGCACGGCAGCATTCATGCCGGGGGCATCGCCGCCGCTGGTAAGAACACCGAGTGTTCGGCGATTCTGTTTCTTGATCACGATTGTCCCTCGCCAGCTTTCGCTACGTGGAGCGCTGTCGCCAGCGCCCGCACCTGATTCTCAACCGCACGCGCCGATTCTTCCGTTCCTCGGCCTTGCCCGAGCATGGCAATCAAGGCCGAGCCGACGATGACCCCGTCGGCCAGGTCACCGACTTCAGACGCTTGTGCGGGCGTGCTGATGCCGAAGCCGACGGCCAGCGGAGCGCGCGTGCGCAGCCGCAGTCGCGCCAGCAGGTCGGGCAGGTCGTCACCGACCTGAGCGCGCGCCCCGGTGACTCCCGTCACCGAGACACAATAAATGAAAGAACGGGCCGCCGCCGCGATCAGGTCGAGGCGTACGTCGGTGCTCGTCGGTGCCGCCAACGGCGCAATGGCGACACCACGAGCGACGGCCTGCGCCGCCAGGACAGTCGCTTCGTCGACCGGCAGGTCGGGAATCACCAGTGCCTCAACGCCGCACTCGGCACAGCGGGCGAAGAATCTCTCGCTGCCGTAGGCAAGGACGCTGTTGACGTAAGTAAGCAGAACAAACGGTACGGCGGCCGAGTACTCGGCCGCCAGAGCGAACACGTCGTCGGTCGTCGTGCCGGCCAGAAGTGCTTCGTGCGCCGAACGCTGCACAACCGGCCCATCGGCGATCGGATCCGAGTAGGGCACGCCGAGTTCAACAATGTCGGCGCCGCCGGCGATGAGCGCCTCCACGGCGCGCGCACAGCCAGTCTGACTGGGATAGCCGCCGGTGACGTAGGTGATGAGGGCGGCTTTCTTCTGCGTCTGATCGGCGAATGCGGCCTCTAACCGTGGCGCCAGCTCATGACCGCTCATCGTGCCTCCTCCCCGCCAGCAACGACAGGCTTCGCGCCGCTCGACGCCGAATCGCCGCCAATGCCGCTGTCGTGCTCGTCGGCAATCTCGCCGAGCAGGCGGCCGGCGAGGTAGACGTCCTTGTCGCCACGACCGCTCAAGTTAACGATGACGACCTCGGACGGCTTGAAGCGACCCTCGCTCCCGGCGCGCAGCGCGTAGGCGACGGCGTGGGCGCTCTCCAGAGCCGGGATAATGCCCTCGATCTCACTGAGCAGGCGAAACGCCGCCAGCGCCTCCGTGTCGGTTGCGGCGTCGTAGATGACGCGACCGCTGTCTTTGAGATACGCATGCTGTGGGCCAACGCCGGGATAGTCGAGGCCGGCCGAGACCGAGTGCGCCTCGGCAACCTGACCCCAGGCATCTTGCAACAGGTACGAAAGCGAACCATGCAGCACGCCGCGCGAACCGCGTGCCAGCGGCGCCCCATGGTGGCCGCTGTCGAGTCCTTCGCCGGCCGCCTCAACGCCGGTCAGACGCACACCGCTGTCGTCAAGAAAGGCGCTGAAAATGCCCATCGCATTGGAGCCGCCGCCGACACAGGCAACGATCTCGTCCGGCAGGCGCCCGAGGCGCGCTAGCACCTGTTCGCGCGCCTCGCGGCCGATCACGCTCTGAAAGTCGCGCACCATGGCGGGAAACGGCGCCGGCCCGGCGACAGAGCCGATCACGTAGTGCGTATCACGCACGTTGGTGACCCAGTCGCGCAGCGCCTCGTTCATAGCATCCTTGAGCGTGCGCGAACCGCTCTCGACCGACTCCACCCGGGCGCCGAGCAAACGCATGCGGACCACGTTAAGTTCTTGCCGGGCGACATCTTCGGCGCCCATGTAGACGACGCACTCCAGCCCGAAGAGAGCACACGCCGTGGCCGTGGCAACGCCATGCTGACCAGCACCGGTCTCAGCGATAATCCGCCGTTTGCCCATGCGTCGCGCCAGCAGCACTTGCCCGAGGACATTGTTGATCTTGTGCGCTCCGGTGTGACACAGATCTTCGCGTTTGAGCAGCACCGTAGCACCAACACGCTCGCTGAGCCGCTGCGCGTGATAGAGCGGCGTCGGCCGGCCGGCGTAGTCGGCCAGCAGGCCCGCGAGTTCGGCCTGAAAGGCCGCATCGACGCGGGCCTCATCGTACGCAACCGCCAGCTCGTCAAGCGCCGGGATGAGCGTCTCGGGCACATAACGCCCGCCATAATCGCCGAAACGGACTTCAACCATCACATCTGCCGCCTTCTCTGGTCACTTCTGCCTGTTGATTATCGCTGATCACGCTGCCTCTTGCCTGCGTCATCGGCGGCGTGCACGGCAGCGAACAGCCGCTGCAGTAAACGGGCGTCCTTTTTGCCCGGCGCCAGCTCGACACCGCTGCTCACATCAACCGCAAACGGTCGCACGGCGGAAATGGCAACGCCAACGTTATCCGCAGTAATACCACCGGCGAGCATCACCGGTTGCCCCGTGGGCACGCGCACGGTCTGCCAGTCGAGCACGCGGCCGGTGCCGCCGTAGACAGGCGCAACAGCCGCTGGCGCCGGGCGCCCGCAGAGCG
>JBKQWK010000310.1:0-6199 GCA_052139595.1 Thermoleophilia bacterium
GCCAACGTCGTCAGCATCGCTGGGGATCAGTTCAAATTTCCCCTGATATACTCCTGAGGCTGCTAGCACCGGCGCCGGTGAGGCTGGGGATCAGTTCAAATTTCCCCTGATATACTCCTCAGGGCCTCGAAAAGAGGCCCTGAGGAGGGGAAATGTCTCTACGGTGCGTCAAAAGATCGCGAGCTGAGACGGCATATCCTCCGTGCCCACGCCCTTGGCGTTAGAAAATCTGAGCGCCGTCGCCCACTGGTGATCGGTGATCGACAGAATCCTGACGTCACCGCCGTCCGGTAGGCTGCTCTTGATGGTGCCGATTGCCGGGATGACCGAACTCACCGATGGCGAGAAGCGCGCGTACACGGAGAGTTGCGTGCGCTGGTAGCCCAGGTCGAGCAGCATGTCGCGGAACTGGGTGGCGTGTCGACGTTCCGCCTTCGTTTGCACGGGCAGGTCAAACATGACCAGAGACCACACGGCATCCTCCGACTTGGGGCTCACGACGCGATCTCAAGACGGACCTGCTTCTGCGGCCCGCTCCACGCTGGCACTTTCAGCTTGCCAATTCCACCTTCGGCGTAGCGGCCCAGCTGCTGAGCCAGGTCGGTGAGACTGGCGGCAACCGATATTCCGTCGGGGCCGAAGGCTTGCGTCGAACCGTCAACCAGGCTCTGTTTCGTCGAGCGCTCATCGAGCGAGGAATCCGGGGGTAGGCCGGCAACTACCCAGTCGATTGCCGGTCGAAACGGCTCGATCAGGTCATCTACCAAGTTGAACGCATTAGAGCGGTTATGATGAAAGACGCCGACGCAAGTGGACAGACCCGCGGAGAGGACGGCGCGCACTCCGTGCCCGCGAAGCACGGCGTAGCCGTAGTCGAGCAGCGCGTTGCGGCCGGTGCCGCCCCGTGGGTTTCGCGAGAACTCGTCCTCATCTTCGTCGAAGAGCCGTGCCCAATAGTAGCGGGCGGCGCGACCCTCGACGTTATTGGGGTCTCCGGAACGAACAGCCTTGGTCATCGAGGCGAGGAAGCGCCAGTCCTCGTTGCCGAAGTGCCGCAGATTGGCCGCCTGGCCCGAGATCTTCGCGCGCACAAGTTGGCCCCACGCGTTCTTGCGCCGGGGAAGCGCCACGGAAGCCTGTGCTCGCTGACGAGCGCCGACCCGCGTGTGTTCTGACCATGCATACATGCCAGCGTTGGGGATGCCGCTCCAGCCGCAAATCAGCGTAATGATGTCGAACTCGGCCAGCTGATGGAGGACCGCCGCACCCACGCTGACTTTCAGGCCCAGCAGAATCGTAGCAACATCTGCGAGAGGAACGACCGTTTCGTCCCCCTCGTCGGGACAGACTACGAGCTGCCCACGCTTGTAGCGAAGCTGACCCGCAAACGAGGTGAGGTCGATGATTCGCCAGTTGTCGATGGAGCGCTCCTCAGATGAGAATCACATCACTCTCCAACATGTCGGCAAACCGCGCTCCGACTTTAGCCGGGGCCGGCCGAGAATGTCTCTGCGGACAACTTGGGCCTTGCACGCGCCAAATACGACGTCAACGGACGGCAACCATCCACCGCCGGCGATTGCCTTCTGCACCCCGTCCGGAGCGTCATCGGATACGCCTTCGCCGGAGAGTGCGCGCGGGCGGAGGCGAAGCTTGCTCTCGGTGAACAATCCGTCGCAAACCCAGCGCGTGGTGCCGGAGTAGGCTGCGAGAACGTCACCGACCTGTCCCCTGCCATGCTGGCTAGTCATGTCAAGCAGCAGCTCATCGCCTAGTACGATCCAGCCGATGTACTCGGCGGCGCCCTGCTCGAGCACGCCGCGAAGCCGCTGCTCGGCGACCCGACGACTAATCGCCTGCGGCGGGATGTCCACGGTGAACAAGTCTTCGTGAGCGTGGCGCAGCAGATCGACCTCGTAGACGCGCATCATGGCGTAAAAGGACTTGACCTTGCCAGACTTCAATGCCTGTTGGCAGCGGTAGATACGCGCGTGATGGAAGGAGGCACCGAGTTCGGCGTAGCCACCGCGAACAGAGATACAACCGGCGCCGGTGGGAAAATACGAAAGCTCATCGTCGGCGCCGTGCCACGTCCCCTGCACGCGCAGTCGTCGTTCTGGGTCGGCGGGCAGCCCCATGCCGGGCGTAAAGTCCGGCTGTCGCGTCAGCGCCACCCATTGCGCAGGCGTCGCCGAGCGGTCGATCTGTTCCGTGCTCCATGCGTCGCCCACTCGCAGCTTCTTAAGCGGGCGAATGGTGTCCTCGTGCCCTGCTGAGCTGCCAAGCCTGAGGCGAAGGAACTCGAACACGGGCACGTGATCTGACTCGACGGCTAACTGAACCATGTCCACCAACCGCTCCATCTGCGTCTGCCACTCGGCGAACAGTGCGGGATTGGTGCCTCGGTAGTGCTTCCAGTCGATCTCGCCGCGAGGGCCTACGATCTGGGCCGCGTGGCGCAGGTTGTCACGCACCACGAGCGCTTGGGCAACACCCGGTCTGATCATGGCAATGGTGGCTGCGTCCACGGCATGATGACGACGGTCGAGCCGGTTCTTGCCGACCTTGCTGTCGCCCTGATCGCCGATCAGAAGGAGGCGCCGCTGGATGCCAGCAGCCTTGCGCGCCTCGGATGTGATCCAGCCGCGGTACACGGCAACGCGAGTCAGACTCTTGAGCTCGTCGCGGTAATGGACCTCGATGCGACGGTGCAGCTCGTTGGCCATCCAACCGACGGACTCGATGGAGCGGTTATCGAGATCATCGTCGGCGTCACTTCGCCGTAGGCGATCGCGCACGCCCTTGATAATGCGGCCTTCGCGGGTGTACGGCTTGCGCCTCTTGGAGTCGTTCTTGGCGGCAGTGTCGAAGAAGTCCTCAGCGCGAGCGATGGCGTCCTCGAGCGTCACGCCGCGATCCTTGGCGGAGTCGCTCCCAGCCCAAACGGCGAAGGGCAGCTTGCCCTTGGCGTGATTGCACTCGCGGCAGACGGCGGCCAGATTGGTCTGGGTGTTGGTCGAACCCTGCCCGGCGCGCGGCACGATGTGGTCCATCTCGAACGTCCCCCACTGCAAGGTTGTGCCGCAGTATAGGCAGCGGCTATTCTGCCGCTGAATGGCGCGCCAGCGGTACACATCGGACTGCCGGGCGCCGAAACGGGCTGGGCCGTCCACCTCGTGGAGATCGTCTTCGCCGGCGTCTCGGCTGGCGGCGAGGAACTCCAGGGGAATCTCCTGCCGGGCCTTGGCGTTCTCGTCGGCGTTCTTGTTGCGCTCACGCGCTTCCTTGCGCGCCATAGCCTCACTCATGAGCCCGTCGCGCGTGTGCTCGATGTTGACACTGAGTGGCGGCCCCCAGATGTGCTCCGCTGACGCTAAGTACCGCGCTATGATCTTGGTCACGCGGTCGACGGCCGGGTTGCCGACCGGTTGGCCGATGGGGTCGGCCGGGGGCTTCCAGGAGTCGTCGATCGTCGGGAAGCAGTGCTTGCGTGCGGCATGCAGATCGTCCTCGGACTCCTCCATCCACCGGGTGATACGCCGCATGCTCTTCGCCGAGTAAGCGGCGCGCCCCTCCGGCAGCTTGATGTTGTCAAGCTTCGCCAAGACTTCCTCGGGCAGCTGCTCGACGAACTCCGTGGCGCGAGCCTCGGCCTCACGGGCGCGGTCGTCTTGGTCGCCCGACCCGGAGCCGTTGGAGATGACGACTAGGAGAGCTTCTTTGCCGACGTCATCGACCGAGTCCCAGTACTGCACTAGCTCCTTGATCTTGGACTCTCGGATACGGAGGTCTGTGACGTTGACCGGTGGCCGACCAGCGCCGCGCTCGCCTAGCTCGGTCTCTTTAGCGGTACCGAGAAGGTCGCGACGTGAGACGCCAAGGAACACCGCCACGTCGTCCCAGCTGACGTCGTCGGACGTCCAGAGGAACGCGATAGCCGCTCGCCGTTCGTCGGGGGTAAGCGGCCGCACATTTTTAGCCAAAGTGTCGCGGATACGCAGGTTCGCCACCTTATCTGCAATGCGGAAGCGCTGAAAGGCGAGGCTCGCCTTCTCGGCCCTTGGCTCGTCTCCCATGCCGGGTAAGGGGTCTTTGCCGACCCTACCTGCTGCTGAGCCCTTTGACGAGCGCTGCGCGAACACCGCCTCGACGACGGTCTCGAACTGGTCCTCAGGCAGGTCCTGCCTCTCCCAGATTCGGCGCATTTCACGGACGTTATCCGACTGGTGGGTCTTGCCCTCCAGCAAAGGAGTAACGTTCCGGCCATCTTTGCGCTTGCGGGTGCCGCGGATGCGCAGCCTGGAGTCCGACTCCAGAGCAGCGCAAACGATCTCGGCCGCGGCCATAGTGTCGTCGAACATGCCAGCGTCGCGCTTGTTCAGCAGATCGATGAGCGTATGAAACTCCTTGGATGGCCCGGTTGCTGCCTTGAGTGACTCCACCGAAGCGTAAGGACTGCGCCAACCGCGATGACGTGCGATGTGGCGCACCGCGACCGACAGCTTCTCGTGCAAGTCCTGCTGATCGTCAATCCTGATTGTGAGCAAGTCTCGACGAACCCTCCACGGGTAATACGGATCGGCAAAGGTCTCTAGGTCGACGATGGGCCATTGCAGAGACCGCAGCGTTTCGTCGAGTTTGAGCAGACGTTGCCTGCGGCGACGAACGAGGCGGCGCATACGCCGGGCGACGCCGGAGACCGCCTTGCGTGTGCCGGCCGTCTTGTTGGCGGTCGGATCCACGCCGCCATCGTGAATGATCGTCTGCAGCGAGAGAATCTCAACCGGTGTGCCGGAGCCGTCCACCTCGATAGCTGCAAGACCCACGGAGTTGAGGCCGACGTCGATGCCAATACGGTAGCTCTTGGGAGACTCGGTGGTCATGTGTTGCTCCTTCGTCGACTCGTCGGCGCAATACTACGACATGAGTCGGACGGAAGACCATTGCGGTTAAACACGCAGGGAGACATTGATGACCGAGGGCGGACATGCACTAAAAGAGCCGGGCCTCCATCCAAAGACGGAGGCCCGGCTGGAGCATTCGCCATCGCAAACGAGACGATGGTTACTGAGGATCAGTTCTTAGCTATTGTACCACGGGTGTGTTCTTCTCCCCAACAATCTTGAAGCCATCCGGCATTCGGGTTCGAGGACGAAAATGCGACCTCGATCGCAAGTGGCTCAGCCCGCCCAACGGCAAACCCGTTTGCATGGCGATACGCTGACGCCGAGGTCGATGGGGACGCGCACGTCACACCGTCCACGTGCCTGAAAGTGTTCGCAGCTGATCGCCAGCAACTGTCGGCGATCAAATGATGTCCCAAGCTGATGCCCCGAGCATCAAGTAATTCCCGCCATTAGCTCAGAGTCAAACAACTCCCCATCCGCGATATTCTGTCTTGTATCACACGACGCTCCTGCGAATCGTGTACGGCTGGTAGTCCTCGAGCTGCAATGATTCGACCATCAACCGGTCGAGTGCAAATCACCCTGTGTATTCCTTGGGCGTTTCAACGTGAATTGCCGCCACATCCACCTGGCTGGTCTGCTTAAGCAGGTGCTCCATAAGCGTATGCGACCAGGGACAGAAATACTCGCTCAGCTCACTTCGGGCAAGCTGCGGGATCAGATGGTAGCCGACGGAGGGGACGGCAAGTGGCGGCGAAGCGGTGCGGCTGAAACGCAATTCATTGTCGGCAAGGATCGCCGCATCGCTCCGATACTGGCAAATCGTTTCACTGAAGACCGTGTTGATGATCGGATTATTCATGATCCCTTGCGCACCGCATCCCCACATACCGGCTCCTGCGACCTGTGTCGTTCATTTTATCGGCTTCGGGGACAGAAGGGGCGAGACGAATCTGCGCCAGCGACAGGACATCGTTCTCCACGGTGCATATGACTACCAAACATGTGGAGCGCCAGAAGATGCCGCACAGAGCGCTGTCGCCGACGCATTGCCGCCACGAAGGGGCGAGAACTGATGCGTCGCGCTGCGGCAGCGGGCAAGCCAACTGCATGTCCTTCGCCTGCCAACCCTGCGCGAACTGGTGACGGCTACGGCCGTCGACGCACGAGGTCAGCCGCCACCCTGATCGTAAGCTTGTCGGCAAGCAGCCAGATGAGGACTTCGCCGTCTTCTTCGTCGGCGATCAGCTTGGCTTCACCAGCCGGCGTCTCCACTATCCTGTAGGTGTTTC
>JBKQWK010000311.1:0-7633 GCA_052139595.1 Thermoleophilia bacterium
CGCCAAGACACTGGCGCCGCCGAGCCCTGAAGCAACGCTGGAGGTGGCGATGATCGCAGCCTAAAGCGTCACGCACACGAGGGTGACCCTGTGGTCATCTTCGTACACCACTTGACGGGACGTGACCTTTGCGTGCTTGCGCGTAGCCAGCAGTGACGACGTTTCTTGTCGGCAGAATGTCGGCATTTTGGCAGCAATCGGGCGATTCCGCGTCGGGCGTTATTTCAGAAATCGCCCTATGCAGGTACTTTGTGGTGCCCCCGGCTGGGATCGAACCAGCGATTCGAGGCCGCTCATCCGCCGCTCTCGGCCAGAGTCGGCTGTTTTAGACTGTTTGCAGGAACTTCTCTGCCTCGCTCATCCGCTCACGTCGGCCCCTGTGGCTCCTGTCGGGGGGCGTCGGCTCACGTTTGGAGTACAAATGGAGTACGAAGACCGGAACCACGGGAGGCGTCATCCCAGATCAGCTGACGGTGATCACGACGCTCTATCTGCAGAAGTGAGCAGCCCATCGTCTTGAAGATCCGCAGACAATCAGGGTCACGATTACGCCGGCCTGAAACGGCGTCGCTGGCGGCCGAAGGCGCTTGCGATGTGCTCGCGTCGGCTCGCGATCAGCCGACCAGGTCAGCAGCGTCGGGGACCGCGCACGTACCTTCCGCTGACGCGACCTCCAGGGTCTGGCCTTTCGGCTCTGGCAGGGCGACGATCGTGAGCAGAATGCCAACGGCCGAGATCGCCGCCATGACGCCCATCACGCCCCTGATGCCGACGATGGCGAGCAGGTGAGGCACTGCCAGAGCGCCGAGAAAGGCACCGAACTTGCCAGCAGCGGCTGAGATGCCATCAGCGGTACCGCGGATCGCCGTCGGGAAGATCTCGGTGGGATAGACGAACGTCGTTGGGTTGGGCCCAAACTCGATGAAGAAGTAGCTGATGGCAAAGAGGGGCAAGAACACGGCCACTGCGGTTGCTCCTTGCGGCAACAGCCAGATGAACGCAAAGGCGACTGTCATGACGGCAAAGCCCTGCCACTGAATTCGCTTGCGGCCGAGGCGATCGATCAAGAAGACGGCGAGCCAGTATCCAGGCAGGGCGGCGACGGCAAAGATTGTCAGAGAGAGCAGCGTGTGGGCGAGCAACATGCCTTTCGGTTGCAGGAGTTTCAAGATCAGCGGGCTCGAGACCGAGTTACCGTAAAAGGCAATGTCCATGAGAAACCAGCAGCCGGCCGTGCCGATCAAGCGCCGCCGGTAGGGTTTATCGCTGAGCCGAAAGCGACGGCCGGCGTCGTTGTCGGCCACAGCAGCACTGACCGGCGCATCTGCTGTCGCAACGGCCTCCAACTGGTTGGTGGGGTCTGGCTGGTCGAGCGGCTGGCGGCCGGTCATCCAGGCAACGGTCGCGGCCGTCGTGGCCACATCGCCGCGGATGCTCAAACTGTAGCGTGGTGTCTCGCGGATCATGCGTCGCAGGTAGATCACCGAGGCTGCCGGCACAGCCCCTAGGCCGAGCATGAACCGCCAGGCGAGGTGACTTGGTACCCCGGCGGCCAGGAAGATCGCCGCGATCGCCGGGCCGGCGAGCAAGCCGAGGCTCTGCATGGCAAACACCGAGCCGACGAGCTTGCCGCGTGACTTCTGCGTGGCGTACTCGGCGGTGATCACGGCCGAAGTTGCGTAGTCACCACCAACACCGTAGCCGATCAAAAGGCGAAAGATGAACAGGGAGGTAAAGTTCCAGGCAAAGGCGCTCAAGATGGCGCCAAGAACGAGGATCGACACCTCGACGCCGTACATGCGCTTGCGGCCAAGCTTGTCCATCAGCCGGCCGAAGGTCAGCGCCCCGACCACCGAAGCGAGTAACGAGATTGAGTTGAGGAGCGAAATCTCGTTCGTATTGAGATGGAAAAGGGGGGTTAAGAGGACGGTGACGGTGCCGATGATGAACAGGTCGTAGGCATCGGTGAAGAAACCCATGCCAGAGGTGAACACCGTGAGCCAGTGTTTACGACCAACCTGCGCTTCGTCTAAGGGACGGTACAGCTCAGTGGCATCTGCCGTCTGTTTGGCCACAGCGAGCATCTCCTTTGGCGCCTCGGCGACATGCAGTGTTCTGCGTTCGTTGACACATGGGCGACGAACACTGTAGAGGCGACCGGTTAGCGTTTGGTTAGCGTTTGGTCAGCGTTTGGTCAGCAGTGCGTTAGCGACGGCGGCGGGGAAAGGTGTACCGCCGACGATGATCTGAACACGAGATTCGCTTACGCAGCGACTTTCCGAACAGAAACAGGACACGGCGGCCGGTACACCTTTCGTTGCCTCCCGGCACCTCGACAGGTGGTCACCACGCGGTGCGGTCGCAGCGAGAGTCTCCATCGGTTTCACCAACCAGCGCCGTCGGCGCCATTTGAGCGACGGCCGACCGCGCCTAGAGCTGCCCCGCTGAACGCCGTCAGCAAAAAGAAGACAATAGCCTGACATCCAAAAATACGGTTGACGTGAGACCTGGGGCGACTCAGATGAAGCTCCGCCCATATGATTGTCGACCAGGAAGGACGAGCGATGAGTGCACCCGAACGCCCGATCGATCTGCGCAGCGACACCGTGACGCGACCGTCACTCGAGATGCGGCGCGCCATGGCCGAGGCCGAGGTCGGCGATGACGTCCTCGGCGACGACCCGACTGTGATCCGTCTACAGGAGTTTGCCGCCGAGCTGTTCGGCAAGGAGGCCGGCCTCTACCTGCCGTCGGGCACAATGAGCAATCAGGTCGCGCTGCACGCCCAGACGACAGCCGGAGATGAGATCTTTCTGCACGCCAAGGCTCACATCGTTGAAAACGAGCAAGGTGGAGCAGCAGTCCTCTCGGGGTTGCAGACACGGACCTTCGAATCAGACGACGGCACGCTCGACCTTGATCTACTGGAGCACTACTTCCATAGAGACGACAATGTGCATCATCCGCGCACGACCCTGGTGGCCGTGGAGAACACCCACAACTACTGCGGCGGCAGCGTCTACCCGCTCGAGAAGATTCGTCTGCTGCGCGCGTTCTGCGACCGGCACGGCATGATTTTTCACCTCGACGGCGCCCGCATCTGCAACGCCGCCGTGGCTTCGAACGTGTCATTACGCGAGATCGTCGCGCCCTACGACTCGGTAAGCGTTTGCCTCTCGAAGGGGCTGGGTGCCCCTGTCGGTTCCGTGCTGCTCGGCAGCAGCGCAATGATCGCCCGTGCGCAGCGGGCGCGCAGCCTTTTCGGCGGCGGCATGCGGCAGGCGGGTATCATCGCCGCCGGCGGCCTCTATGCCCTCGAGCACAATGTCGCACGCTTGGCTGACGACCATCGCCGAGCCAATGCGCCCGGCGCGCGCCTCGCACGGGTGTCTGGCCTTGCGATCGACGAGGACAAACTGCAGACCAACATGGTCTTCGCTGACACGCAGGGTGTCGGCCTGCCGGCGGCCCGGATCGTCGAGCTGCTCAACGCCCAAGGCGTACTGGCACTCGCCCCACTGCCGTGGTCCGTGCGCTTTGTGACGCACCTCGACTTGGACGACAGTGCAGTCGAAAAGGCCGGCGAAATTGTGGCGCGCGTGGTCGAGCACACCGGCATGTGAGTCCTTCACGGCGGAGGCAAGGACCTGCTGGTCCACCTCCCCAGCGCACGATCGCGGCTCAAACAGCAGCCGGGTCTGGCCGCGTCGTGCCGCCCTTGATCTGCGCGATCAAGCGAGTGCAGGTTTAGGAAACCTGCGGAAGGGGTGCTGAGCGGTACGCGCTGATGGGCAATTGTGCTGCACTGTGCGCGGTTCTAAGAGACGTCGGTGATGGTGCGTAGTCGCCAGTTACTGGCACTGACGAGGCGTCTCGTCGGCATTGCGTCGGCACGGCGCCGGCGTCGTGCCGTCCCGACCGGTTTTCGCACCGGCGGGGTTGGGTAGAGATGCGACGATCCAGCCCTGTACGACGGAGCGGCTGGCGCGGCAGCTGGCCGCCAAGGAGGAATCATGAGCGGTAACAGCGACAAGACCATCCTGGTCACGGGCATCACCGGCCAGCAGGGCGGGGCGGTGGCGCGGCGTCTGCAGGCTGACGGCTGGCGGGTACGAGGCCTGACGCGAGATCCGGACAGCGACAAGGCACGACCGTTCCGCGACCTCGGCGTCGAGCTCGTGCCGGGTGACCTCACCGACGAGCCTAGCCTGCGAGACCCACTGGAGGGCGTCTACGGCGTCTTTGCCATGGCAACTCCCTTCGAGAAGGGCATCGAGAACGAGATCGCCCAGGGCAACACGCTGGGCGACGTGGCCGCGACAGCCGGAGTGCGCCACTACGTTTACTCCTCTGTAGGCTCGGCCCACAAGAAGACCGGCATCCCCCACTTCGAGTCCAAGGCGGCCGTCGAGGACCATCTCAAGGATCTCGATCTGCCGCTGACGATCGTGCGGCCGGTCTACTTCATGGAGAACCTGGTGACCTGGGCGCAGGACAGCGACGAGGGTCTGGCCGTGTCGACGCCGCTGGCGAGCACCACCACGCTGCAGATGATCGCCGTGGACGACATCGCCGCGATCGTCGGGGTCGTCTTCGCACAACCCGATAGGTACGTCGGCAAAGCCTTCGACATCGCCGGCGACGAGCTCACTATGCCCGACGCGGCCAACGTCGTGGGCGCCGCGATCGGCGAGCCGGTGCGCTACGTGCAGGTACCCTGGGATGCGATGCGCGCCCAGAGCGAGGACCTCTTTCTCATGTACGAGTGGTTCGAGCGCAAGGGCTACGGCGTCGACATCGCCGACGTCCGCAAGATCTATCCCGAGCTGCTCGACTTTCGCGCGTGGGTCGCGCGCGGCGGCTCCCGACCGCTGGCGCTACGCCGCGCCACTTAGAACAGCGCCGGCCGGGGCTGCTCGTTCTTAGAGCGGCCCGACGGAGGTTCCTTCGGCGCGCGGACGGACTGCGACCATCTGTTCACGATTAATGTCCCGTCCAGTGCCGCGCGTGTCGCGACTGCCGTGACCAGCGCTGAAGCCGGATTGCATCAGCTGGGTATTGTAGTGGCAAGGGTCGGTCGAGGGCGCCGCCGCAGTGAGCGAAAGGAGAACCGATGACCAAGGACACTGCCGTGAGCCGGACCCTGGACTGCCTCGGTCTGTACTGCCCCGAGCCGCTCTTCGAGACGCGGGAGGCGATTGATGCCATCGCGGTGGGCGAGCTGCTCGAGGTGCTCAGCGACGACCCCGCTGCCGAGGAAGACCTCACGCGCTTCGCCAAGCGCGCCGGCCACGAAGTGGTCTCGGTGGAGAACGACGGCGGGCAGCTGCGCATGCTGCTGCGCCGCCTCAGCTAAAGCGAAAGGACGACCGTGGCAGGTACCCCGAACATCCTCTATGTACAGACCAGTAACCAGCCCGAGCGCCAGTACTCGCCGCTCGTGCTCGCCCAGAGCGCCAAGGCCATGGGCCTCGACGCCGCCGTCTACTACCTCGGCATGGGGCTCACGGTGCTCAAGCCGGGGGCCGCCGAAGAGATGCAGCTCGGCAGCTTCCCGACCGTCGCCGAGATGCTCAAAGAGACGCTCGCCATGGGCATCACGGTGTACGTCTGCGAGGCCTCCAAGCGGATGCTCGGCTGGGAGACGGTCGAGCTCATCGCGGGCGTCACGATCGTTGGCGCGGCGACGCTCAACGACCTCGCCCTCGACGCCAACGCGACGATGTGGTTCTAACGGTGGCCGCGCTGAACGTGACCGATCCCGGCCAGGCGCTCGCCCGCGAGGGCATCGTCTACACCGACTACCAAGCAGCCAAGCCGCTCGACCCGCGCGTGGTCGCGGCAATGCTGCCCTACTTCACTGAGAAGTTCGGTAACGCCGCCTCACTGCATGGCGTCGGCGACGTGGCGACCGCCGCCCTCGAGGAGGCCCGCGCCCACGTGGCTGCCTTCTTCGCCGCCCAGCCGAGCGAGATCGTCTTCACCGGCGGCGCCACCGAGGCCAGCAACCTCGCCATCATCGGCTACGCGTTGCGAAACCGGCGCAAGGGCAACCACGTCATCATAAGCGAGGCCGAGCACATCTCGATCCTCAACATCGCCAAATACCTCGAGCGAAACGGCTTCCGCGTCACGCACCTGCCCATCGACCTCTACGGACGCGTCTCGGCGAAGAAGCTGCGCGCGCGCATCAGCGATGAGACGATCCTCGTCTCGGTGCAGTGGGCAAGCAGCGAGATCGGCACGCTGCAGCCGATCGCCGAGATCGCCGAGATGCTCGCGGGCACCGGCATCGCCCTGCACAGCGACGCCGTCGCCGCCGAGGGCCTCGTAGCAATCGACACTACGGCGCTACCGGTCGACCTGCTGAGCCTGTCAGCCAACGACCTCTACGGGCCGCGTGGCCTCGGGGCGCTCTACGTGCGCACCGGTGTGCAGGTGGCACCGGTACTGCTCGGCGGCGGCCAGGAGCGCGGCCTGCGCTCGGGCAGCGAAGATCTTGCGAGTATCGTCGGCATGGCTGCCGCCGCCGATATCCTCGGCGCCGAGATGGGCGCCGAGGTGCCCCGCGTCCAGGCGATCCGCGACCAGCTCGTAAAGCGTGTGCTCAGCGAGATCCCCGACGCCCACTTGAACGGCCACCCCGAGCTGCGGGTGGCGAACAATGCCCACTTCCGCTTCGACGCGGTCGAGGGGGAGGCGATGGTGCTGTCGTTACGCGACCAGGGCATCGCCGCCGCGACCGGCTCCGCCTGCAGCTCGAAGACACTCGAGCCGTCGCACACGCTGCTCGCCTGCGGTCTGCTGCACGAGGAGGCTCACGGCTCGCTCGAGTTCACCTTCGGGCGCTGGAGCCGCAGGGACGATGTGGACCGCATCATGGCGGCACTGCCCGCCGTGATCACCCGGCTGCGCGCCCTCTCCCCGCTCTATAAGACCACAACCCCGGCATGACCGCCCAGTCAGAGAGGCACTCCCCATGAAATCCACGCAGTACTCCGAGAAAACGCTCGCGCACTTCCGCAATCCGCACAACGTGGGCACACTCGAGGGGCCCAACGTCGCTGTCGGCCGTGTCGGTAACCCCGTCTGCGGCGACCTCATGGACATCTACATCGAGGTCGAAGACGAGCGCATCAAGGACATCAAGTTCCAGACCTTCGGCTGTGGCTCCGCCGTGGCCACCTCGAGCATGGTCACCGATCTCGTGCAGGGCATGACCCTCGACGATGCCCTCAAGGTCAGCCGCGGCGACGTGGCCGACGCCCTTGACGGCCTGCCGCCTATCAAGATGCACTGCAGTAACCTGGCCGCCGATGCCCTGCACGAGGCGATCAAGAACTGGCGCGAAGGCGTCAAACCAGAGGACGCCTTAAAGACAGCCGGCGGCAGCGCCTGCCAGCCGATCCCGGCAGCGGTGGCTGCGGTCGAGATCGCACGGCTCGACGCATACGAGGGCAAGGGCTTCCAGCGGCACCTGAACGGGGCCGAACTCAGCCAACTCGCCGACCAGCGCGTCGTCGTGCTCGACACCGGCGACCGCGCCGCCCAGCTCGCCATAGACCTTACCGAGCACACCGGCCGTGTGGTGTTCATGACCACCGGCAAAGAGCCGAGCGTGAGCCCGGCGATG
>JBKQWK010000312.1:0-4069 GCA_052139595.1 Thermoleophilia bacterium
CGCAGATGCGCACCGCATTGCAGTGCAGGTCATCGTGTATGATCTGCAGCTCGCGCCGCACGATATCCGCATCGAAGTCCGGCCGCCAGTTGACGCCCAGCACGCGCCCGACATCGTAGCTCACGCCTCGTCGCTGCGCCGGCAGACACGCCGCCAGCTCAGGTGCGCAGGAATGCCGTCGATCGCTTCCAACGTCGCCACCACTGCCACGCATCGCCGCATGACACTTCATCGCGTCCGCACGGCCCGCCGCACTGCGGCGCGGCGTCAGGCCCTGCCCTCGCTGAGAGTGTCGCGGACGGCACCACGTATCTGGCCGTCGTCCGCGCCGAGCAGACGGCAGAGCTGCACATACCTGCGGGCGGCCGTGGCCACCCGACTCTCCGTCGCCTCGACGTCGTGTTCCGTACCGGCTGGCGCCGCGACGACGACGCGCTGGCGGGACCGCGTGCAGACCAGTCCCGCCAGGCGCAACTCGGTGTAGGCACGCTGCACGGTGCCGGCAGCCAAGCCGAGGTCGGTGGCGAGCTGGCGCACCGAAGGCAACGGCGTCTCGGGCGCCAGCGCGCCGACGGCGATGAGTTCGGCGATGCCGGCGCGGATCTGCTCGAAGGGAGGTACCGGCGAGGTGGTGTCTACCGCGATGTTCACGGCTCGGCAACCCTCGGGACCACGGCGCGGCCGCCGCTCACGAGTGCGGCCAGCCACGCGGCCGCGGAGGCGAGAAGGGTCATCGCGCCGGCGAGCACCATCGCGTGAGCAAGGTCGCGCGCGAGGGCCGACGGCGCGACGCCGGCGAGGCCGGCGCCCATCTCGAGCAGTAGCGCACCCAGCACGGGCAGGGCGATCAGGGTCGCGGCGGTAAGCGCGGCCCGCGCCGCCTGCACGCGGGCGCGGGCGTCGACGGTCGCATCGGTCGTGAGTGGAGCGCGGGCGGCGATCAGGCTGACCGTCACCTCGGTGAGCGCGAGGCCGCAAAGGAGGCCGATGAGCGCCGGGGCGCCGTAGTACCAGCCCGGCCAGGGGCCGTGGCCGAGGAGCGTCCTCGTCGACGTAGTGGCGGAGAGGCGCGCCGAGCGCGAGGGTGAGCCCATCGCTGACGCCGCGAGGGCGAGCGCGGCCGCGATCAGGAACGCCGCCCGCATGGCCGCGCGTGCCCAACGCGCGACGTAGTGACCCGGGGTCCGGGGGGCGAGACCGGCGACCCGGATCGTGCCAGTCTGTGTGCGCGGCCGTGTGTACTCCGCGGCGAGGAGGCCGAGCAGCCAGCAACACCCGGCCAGCGCGGGCAGGGCCAGGATGAGATAGCGCCGGGGCCCGTCGAGGAGCTCCACGAGCGCGCAGAGCGCGAAGCCCAGGAGCAAGCCCGCGAACTGCCAGACCGTCCCGTGCACGTCACGCGACCCGCGTGCGCCAGAGAGCAGCCGGACGAGCGCCAACGTCGTGAGTGTGGCGGCGGCGAGGGCAACGACGATCGACGGCCAGAGGATCGACATGTGATGCTCCTGTATCGAGGACCAGACACAAGCGAACCTACGCCCGCGTGCCGTCTGTGTCAAGACGGTGGTACAGACCCAGAGGGTGGTTTGATCAGAAGTAGCTTCCTCGCACGCCATTCTGGCGATGCAGGAAGAGGCTGCCGCGCTGATCGCTGGGCTCATGTTTACCGGCAAGTAGGCTCGTCCCGTGCGCGAAGCCGTCGCGACCTGCTGCTTACGTGCATCCGTTTCTGAACGCGGAGGCTGTCTCGCCCTCGACAACAAAGGTTACTTTCGCGCCCTCGCTTGGGTACAGCACCCCCGGGGAATGAACTGGACACTGGCTGTCTCAGCCAGCGCGTTATAGCGGCAATCGCCAAGGAGTGAGAGCAATGGCATCATGCAGCGAGATGAAGAGCGGCGAGGTCTATGTCTGCAAGGACTGCGGCCTTGAGGTCGAGGTACTTAAGTCCTGTGCTGACAGCGAGGAGGGGGCCTGTTCGTGTTTAGAGCCGCTCTCCTGCTGCGGTGAGCCGCTGTTGCTAAAGAAGTAGGTGCTCGGGCGCGACGGCGACAACGTCGCGATCAACTCACAGCAGTCGCGTTCTCTCCTTGCGCTCAGATCTGCGCCGGTACCAAGCCGGACGCCCGCAGTGGTCGCAGAAGCCGCAGCTGGGGAGAGAGCAAGCCGCGCAGCAGACGCATCCCAGCGAGCGGCCGTCGTTTCCGCGCTACGAAAACGATCCTTCCTGGCCCGAGTGGTCGGCACCGACATGAGGAGCGGACGCCGGTGGCAGGAGGACAGCAGATGAGTACCGTCAACGAACAACTGCGCGACTGGCTCCTCGCCCACAGCGCCGAACGGCATCTTGCTGACGTGCGCATGGGAATCGGCTACACCGCCGTCCTGCTCGACGATCAAAGTCTCGGCGTTGCCTACACCGTGTATTCGCCGGCGGCAGCAGAGCGTCTGCTGCTCGTCGGCAAGGGCCCGCTCGTCGGCCGCTCGACAAGCGAGGTGCTCACCTACCTTGTCTCTAGCGATCCGCGCAAAGTGGGGCTCGCTCTGGCAGTCGCCAATGCGCTTGTTAATCGGCCAAGCGCCAGCTATAACGACGGCGATGTGCTCGCCCTGCTGTCGCTACGAGCCGACGATCGCCTCGCCATGGTGGGCTTCTTTGCTCCCCTGCTCGCGCCCCTGGAAAAGACAGTCCGCGAAGTCGTAATCTTCGAGCGTGACGCATCACGCAGCAAACGTGCCCTGCCGGCCGAGCAAGCTCTGACGGAGCTGCCCAGCTGTGACGTCGCCGTGATCACCTCGTCCACCCTGATCAACGGCACCCTCGATCGCGTGCTGGCGGCGGCGGCAAACTGCCGCGAAGTCGCTCTTGTCGGCCCCTCGACGCCGCTTGTGGGTGAGGTCTTTGCAGCGCTGGGGGTAACTTTGCTCTCGGGCACTATTGCCACGGAGCCACTGAGCATCCTGCAGGCCGTGAGCGAAGGCGGCGGCACGCGCTCGTTCATGCGGTACAGCCATAAAGTCAATCTTCGCCTCACGGCGACCGATCACTGAAAGCGTGCGGTAAGCCATGCTGAACTCTTACTCTGGCGCTGAGGAGGCGCCGCTTGGCCTGCTGCTTGCCGGCGGCTGCAGCCGCCGGGCCCACGTCGACAAGCGCTACCTGGTCCTTGGCGGACGCACGCTTTTGCAGCGCAATCTGGATTTTCTGCGCGAGCTCTTGCCACGCACGGTACACAATCAGGCAGACTGACTCGGCTCTCGACGCGGTGCGCAAGGCTATCGATTCCAATCCCAAAGGGATAATGGCCCGCGAGATGTATGCGTTCATGCTTATGAATCTGCATCGCCCCGACTCGGCAGTAGATGCCTGGCGGGAAGTTTTGAAGATTGCCCCGGACGACGCCGAAGCGAACTCAGGGTTGGCTGGGTTACTTGTTCAGCAAAAGCGGTACCCAGAGGCTGTGCCCTACCTGGAAACCGTCGCGAAAATGGACAGTTCCACCTCTGCGCAATTCCCACTTGGTTTCGCCTATTTGAAAGCTGGACAGCTCGAACGCGGCACGGCCATTCTGCAAAAGGTCCTCGAGGCCGACTCGAGCCCGGGAATGCTGAACGACGTTGCGTACTATTTTGCGGAAGCCAATGTCGATCTCGCCAAGGCCCTCGAATACGCGCAAGCGGCCGTCGACCGCCAGGAGAACGAATCGCATGACATCAAGCTTGCCGACCTTCTTCCGTCCGACTTGGCGTGCACACAAAAGATCGGCATGTTTTGGGACACGCTCGGATGGGTCCATTTCGACTCGGACATCTCGACCAGGCTGAGAGCTATCTTCACGCCGCGTGGTTGCTGCAGCAATCGTCGGTGGTGGCCGATCATCTCGGCCAGGTCTACGAACAGCAGAAGAAAACGAAGGATGCGATCCACATGTATCGCCTGGCCTTGGCCACGCCCGAGGCGCACGCTCCTGGCGGTTCGTGGGATGAGACCCGTCACCGTCTTGAACACCTGACGGGCACGAAGGCGCCGACGGCGATGGACCTGCTACGAGGCGATCCGAATGGCAGT
>JBKQWK010000313.1:0-7498 GCA_052139595.1 Thermoleophilia bacterium
GCGAGCGCGCAAAGACACACTGGCGCTGGGCAACGTCACTGGCGCCATGGTCTTTCAGAGCACGTTCCCGGTCTCGGTCGGCCTCATTTTTACGAGCTGGACGCTTACCCGCGACGGTCTCATCAGCGGCGCCCTCACGCTCGTCTCCGGACTCGTCTTCTACCTCACGTTGCGCGTGAAGCACACGCTCACCTGGTGGTCTCTGAGCGGCGCTGGATCGATGTATCTCGTCTACCTGGTCTACGTTCTCTTCCTGCGCTGAGCCGGTACGCCTCTGCGCATCACTTTGCCACCGTCATGGTGACCGTTGAGCCGGCCGGCGCCAGAACGCCGGCCGCAGGCGACGTCTTGAGGACTGTACCCGAGGGCTGGGGGCTGCCGACCTGCTTGATCACGACAGCAAAGCCGGCATCGCTGAGCGTGTTCAGAGCCGAGCCAGAGTCCATCAGCACCACATTCGGCACGGCAGTAAGCGCGGCAGTCGAACTCGATGAAGGCGTCGGGCTGGGCGACAAACTCGGCGGAGGCGACCCGGTGCTGACGACGAAATCGACAGAGCTTCCTTTGTCGGCCTTGACGTCGGCCTTGGGATTCTGCGAGATCACTTGACCAGCAGGGACAGTCGCAG
The DNA here is from genome assembly GCA_052139595.1 of Thermoleophilia bacterium. Lineage (GTDB taxonomy): Bacteria > Actinomycetota > Thermoleophilia > UBA2241 > UBA2241 > JBKQWK01. The sequence continues at coordinate 629 of JBKQWK010000313.1, forward strand.
AGGAGAGCTGCGACACCGTACCGACGGTAAAGCCGGCCGACGTGAGCGCCGCCTGCGCCGCTGCCTGCGTCAACCCGGCGAGACTGGGTACCGCGACCTTGGGTAGACCTGAACTGATGTAGTAGGTCACGGTACTGCCACGTCCGACACTGGTGCCCGCAAGTGGGCTCTGCTTGAAGACCGTGCCTATGGGGGCAGACGCCGACGTACCCTTCAGTGCCTTGCCCAGAAGGCCGTTGGCATGCAGGTACGTGAGCATCTGCTGCTGGGTGTAGCCCGTGAAATCAAGCAGGGTGATCGTCGCCCGGCCGCGGCAGACCCAGATGTCGACCGTGCCGCCACTGATGAGCTTGGTGTCGGCCGGTGGCTGTTGCCGGGTCACATAGCCGACGTTGACCGTATCCGAATAATCATTGTGCGTCTGCGCCTTGAAACCCTGCGTCCTGAGGGCGTTGATGGCAGCAGCCTGGCTCATGCCGACGACGCCAGGTACCGGTTTGGTCGTGCCCGAGAAGACCCGGTAGAGGACGATTGCGGCCGCGGCAGCGGCAACAATCAGCAGCACGACGGCGACGATCGCCCACGGCGAGCGTTGGTGCTTCGTCTCGCGCGGACCGCCGACGCGCGTCTCGGCGAGATCGTCGCCACGCAGCACCTGCGTCGCGCTTTCGCCGGCAATCGCCAGCGGACCCATCACCTGTGTGCGCTCCACCGCGGCGTCAAACGTCGCCGCTAGCACCGGTCCGCCCGCTTGCGCCTGGCGCAGGTCACGGGCGAATTCGGCAGCGCTCGCGTAACGCCGATCGGGACTCTTGGCCAGCGCCTTGAGCACGATCTGGTTGAGCGAGTAGGGCATGCCCGGCACCAGATCGGCAGGCTCGCGCGGCAGCTCATTGACGTGTTTCATCGCCACCGTCACGGCGCTATCCCCGCTGAAGGGCACTTGACCGGTAAGCATCTCGTAGATGACGACACCGACCGAATACAGGTCGGTGCGCTCATCGACGGGTTCGCCGCGGGCCTGTTCCGGCGCCAGATACTGCGCCGTGCCCAGAATTGAACCCGCTTCTGTCATCGACGAGTCACCGGCACGGGCAATACCGAAATCGGTCACCTTCACCATGCCAGTGCGGTCGATGAGGATGTTCTGCGACTTGATGTCGCGGTGCACGATATGGTGCTGGTGAGCAAACTCGATCGCTGCCAGGAGGCCGAGCGCAAGGCCGACCGCCTCATTGCCGGGCAGGCGGCCGCGGCGGCGAATAAGCTCTTTCAGGGTTTCGCCCTCGACGTACTCCATGACGATGTAGTACATCGAGTCGATCTGGCCCCAGTCGTAAATGCCGACGACATTAGGATGGTTAAGGCCGGCGGCAGCCTTCGCCTCACGGCGGAAACGCTCGACGAAGTTCTGGTCGTCAGCGAAACGCGGCAGCAGCACCTTGAGAGCCACTCGCCGCGCCAACGTCGTATCTTCGGCGAGAAAAACATCGGCCATGCCGCCGCCGCCCAGCTTGCCCAGAACGCGGTAGCGATCGTTGACCAACTGGCCCTGTACAAATGCATCCGTCACAGTACTGTCCCTTGTAGGTGGTCGTTCACAATACCACGCCCGCTGTCGCGTCCCTGCAGACGTCCGCCCACGGCGTCCCGCCGGCGCAGAGCGTGGAGCTTTTCACTAAGGCAGCCGCGCCTGAGCCAGCGCGACCTTCATGACGGCAGCCGCCAGCGGTGCCGCCACGGTACCGCCAACGCCCGTGGTATGCTCGATCGTCACGGCCACCGCTACGCGTGGCGCATTCGCGGGGGCAAAGGCAACGAACCAGGCCTCATTGCTGTTGCCGCGCTGCGCGGTACCGGTCTTGCCGGCAACCTTGATGCCCGGTAGCGCGGCCTCGACGCCGGTGCCCGACAAAACCACCTGCTGCATCATCTGGTTGAGCGTTTGCGCCGTTTGCGCGCTCATGACCGTTCCCAATTTCTGCGTTTGCGCCCGCTTTGCCACCGCGCCGCCGGGGGTGGCCACCTGCTGCACCAGGTAGGGCTCCATGACCGTTCCTCCGTCAGCCACCGAAGCGGCAACCATTGCCATCTGCAGTGGTGTTACCAGCACGTTCTCCTGGCCAACCGCCGCCCAGGCAACGTCCACCGCATTCATCGGTGCCCGCGGAGCAAGCAGCTTGCCGTTGCTGTAGCGTCCGCTGGCAGCAACCGCGCCGGCGGGCAGATCAACGGCAGGTGCCCGCCAGAAGCCGGCTTTCAGCATGTAGTCGACCAGCGTTGTCTGCCCGAGCTTGTCACCGACCTTGGCGAACGTTGTATTGATCGAGTAGGTGAGCGCCTGGGTGAAGGTGTTGGGACCAAAGACCTCGCCCTGATAGTTGGTCACCTTGTTGCCGTCAACCACATAGGTGCCCGTATCATCAAACATCGTCGTCGGCGTCACGGCACCGGAGTTGAGCGCCGCGGCGGCAGTGAGAACCTTCATCGCCGATCCCGGCGGGTAGAGACCCTGCATGGCGCGATCGAGCAGCGGCGCTGTCGGGTCCTTGCTCAGCGTGCTCCAGTTCGCCGTAACCGTGCTCAGGTCGAAGCTGGGCGCCGAAGCGGCAGCGATGACGGCGCCAGTGCTCGGATCGAGAACGACAATCGCCCCGGTCTGTGTGCCGAGTGCCGCCTGAGCGGCCCGCTGCACGGCCGGGACGAGCGTCAGCGTAACGTTGGCGCCGACCGGCTGCCGGCCGAGAAGTCTATCGATCACAGCCTGCACACCGAGCTGGCTCGACTGGCCAGTCAGGTAGCCATTCATGGACGCTTCGATCCCAGACTGGCCGAGCGTCGCGCTCTGGTACCCGACAATCTGCGGCGCCAGCGACCCCTGCGGGTAGACGCGCACGTACTCACCGGCGCGCTGCTGCGAGTCGACCAGCACACTGCCGTCAAAGCCGAGGATCTCGCCCCGCTTGATCTTGAGTTCCTGCGCAACCTGAAGATGATTGTCAGTGTTGTTGCGCAGAGAACGCGCCGCGATCACCTGCAGATACGTGAGGTTGATGATCAGCGCGAGGAAGAGGACCACACCGACAATGAAGACACGCGCTATCGCCCGATTCATACGCTGGTCATCCCTGTCTCGCCAACTTGCGTCATCCCCGTCTCGTCAACTCGAGTCATCCCAGTCTCGCCAGTTTGATGCGCTCGGTCTCGCTACCGCCGCGGACCACGTTCGTGCGATGCGAGACCATCAGCAGCAGTGCCACCAGCACGAGATTGGCGACAATCGAGCTGCCACCGTAGCTGATGAACGGCAGCGTAACGCCGGTCAGCGGAATCAGCCGCGTCACCCCGCCGATAATGATGAACGTCTGCAGGCCAAACGCCGCCGACAGACCGGCGGCGAGCAGCTTGCTGAAGCCGTCGGGCGCCCACACGGCGATCAGAAAGCCACGGTAGCAGAACATCAGATAGCAGAGGATGACGCCGGCCGCGCCGATTAATCCCATCTCATTGGCAATGGCCGTGAAGATGAAGTCGGTCTGCAAGTAGGGCACCACCGGCTGATGATTGCCGTACAGCAGGTAGCCACGCCCCAGCCCGGTGCCGACGACACCGCCGTCGGCAATCGTGAACAGCGACTGCAGCAGCTGGTAGCCGGTTGTGGCCGCATGCGACCACGGGTTGATCCAGATCTGAAAGCGCTCCTGCACGTGGGCGACGAAACGATAGGCAAAACCGGCGCCGGCGATGAACAGAAGGGCACCAGTGACAACGTAGGTGAAGCGCGACGTCGCCATATAGAGCATGGCGATGAACAGCGACAGCATGAGCAATGACATGCCGAAGTCCTTCATGAACACCAGCAACGCCAGTGAGAGCACCCACATGAGCAGCAGAGGCAGATAGTACTTGGCCGCCGGCACGCGCAATCCGAGGACCTTGCCAGTGGGCACGGAGAGCATCTCCTTTTTGTCGTTGAGGTAGCCGGCGAGGAACAGGACGATGGCGATCTTGGCGAATTCAGACGGCTGGATCGAGAAGCCGGCGAAGCGGATCCAGAGCTTGCTGCCGTTAACATAGGTCCCGGCCACAATGGTAAGCAGAAGCAGGCCGAGGCCGAGCGCACCCATCAGATAGCGATACCTGTCGAGACGCTGATGATCACGCACGACGACAACGGTGACGATGAACAGGGCGGCGCCGACCAGCAACCACTGCCCCTGTAAACGCGCCAAGGTGGGACTGATGCGATACACCTCAGTGAGGCCAATCGACGCGAGCAGGGCCGTAAGCGGCAGCAGGTAAGGATCGGCCTGGTTAAGCCATAAGCGCACCGTGAAATGCAGCACGATGAAGACGGCGATGAAGAGCAAACCATAGACGATCGCCGACAGTCTGATCGTATGGTACGTGTTGGCGTACACGGAGACGTACGCCATGGTGCCAATGACACCAGCAACGAAGAGGAAGATGAGCTCTACCGCGCGCCGGCTCACGGCGCGCCTTCGAGCCGCCCGACGTAGTCCATGGCGGCGGCGCGACTGCTCAGGCTGTGACCATTGACGCGCTGCTGATCGCGCGGGCTGAGGCTGGCCAGAGGCACGAGCGTCTTCAGATAGATCGTGTGCACACCGATGCCGGCTACCTCCCACGGCAGGCCGCGATACACGGCCACGTAGCCGTCTGCAGTGCCGACGTAGTAGACCTGATTGAGGGCCAGCGAGAGGCCGACAAGCAGCACGATGAGCACGGCGGCCGAGATCAGGAGACGCCGGCGCCAGTGCGCAGAGCGTCCTGGCCCGACAGGCAGCCCAACCGCAGCGCTGCCCGCGGACGACGGCCCCAGCCGATTGACGACTGCGCCTTCGGCGGCGTCGGCCAGCTGGCCGGTGGTCGCATCGTCGGCGGGCAGGCGACCACGTGTCGTGCCGTCGGCCACCGTGTCAACGGTGTCAGCGGCCTGGCGCGGGCTGGCATCATGCAGACCAACGACGACGGCCGTGATGTTGTCGTGCCCGCCGCGGCGCTTGGCCTCAAGGATGAGGTCGCGCGTCGCCGCGACGAGGTCATCATCGCCGAGGAGCTTGGCGATGACCTCGCTGGGAACGGCCCCACTGAGACCGTCGCTGCAGAGCAGCAGCACATCGCCGTCCTTCAGATCAACGACGAATTCGTCAAGTTCGGCCGCCGACTCGGTACCCAAGGCACGACTGAGCACGCTCCGGTAGCGATTGACGGCCGCTTCTTCGGCCGTGATGGCGCCCTCGCGCAGCCACTCACCGACCAGCGAGTGATCCTCGCTGAGTTGTTGCAGGCGGTCAGCGCGCAGCAGGTAAGCGCGGCTATCGCCAATGTGCACGAAGTGCCCGCTCGCTCCTTCCTCATCGAGCACGAACGCGGTCAGCGTTGTGCCCATGCCAGCGCTATCGGCGTTCGCCTGAGCGCGGCTGAAGATGCGCGCGTTCGCCTCAACGGCGGCGGCGCGCAAAGTGCCGCCGGCCGACACAACCTCGCGCAGCGTGGCGATGGCGATGCCCGCCGCCACCTCGCCCGCCAGAGCGCCCCCCATACCGTCGGCAACGGCAAACAGCGGCGGCGTGACCTCGTAGGCATCCTCATTCGTCTCCCGATGCAGGCCGATGTCGGAGAGCGCGGCATAGCGCACCGCGAGCGTCACCGGTTCATCACTCCTCGTACCGGAAGACGGTCTCGCCGATGCGCAGTCTGGCGTCCATGTGCAACGGCGCCGTGGTCACCTGCTTTTCATTGACAAAGGTGCCATTGGTGCTGCCCAGATCCTCAACCACGTAGAGTTGCCCCTGCATCGACAGCCGGGCATGCGTACTCGAGACGAAGGACTCGTCGAGAACAATGTCGCTGTGCGGTGAGCGCCCGACGGTGACCAGACCGCGCAGGGGGAAGATGACCCCGGCCGGCACGATCGGACTCTGCTCGACAACCAGTCGCGGATCGATGTGGCTGGTGAAGTCAAGGACTTCGCCAGCCATCGTGCGCTCGCTCGCGCGCCGCGCGCGCCGCGCCAAGCGCTCGGCGGAAGAGTCAATCGCCGCCGGGCCAGCCAGCGGAACGCCCACATCTGGTGGTTGTGCAGCGATCCCCGCCTGGCGACCAGCGCTGCCGCGAAAGATGTCGCGCCCGGCGCTCCGCACGACCAGCCAGACGAAGAGATAAAGCAATACCAAAATGGCGATCTTGAGCACGAGCAAGACAATGTCGGTCATGGCCGTTTCGCAGCGTCGGCCGCCGATGGGGCGCTACGATCTCCTCTCGAAGCGCAACTCGGTGCTGCCCAGCTCGACGCGGTCGCCGTCACCAAGTACGGCCCGCTTGACGGCGCGCCGGTTCACCTTGATGCCGTTGGTTGAGTCCAGGTCGGTAATGATGTAGTGGTCACCCTCGCTGCGCACCTCGGCATGCTGACGGGAGACATTCGGGTCGGCAAGGACAATGTCACAGCGCCGACTGCGGCCAATCACCATGACGTGGTCGCTCAGCTCGAAGGTGCCGTCGACACCGCGCAAAAAGGAGCGCAGCCGCGGTTCAACCCGCTGATCGGCGACGGCAGGAGGAGCTGGCGGCAACGGAAAGACAACCGTCTGCGCCATGCCTGCCGGCGCCGCAGCGACGCCGACGGACGGCACGCCGACGGCGGGCAAGCCGATGGCGGGCAAGCCGGCCGGCGGCGCAGCCGCCGCAGCCGGCGCCGGCGCCGGCGCCACAGCTTGCTCCTCACTGTCCACCATGCGAGTGGCGATGCCGAACTCGCCCACGCTCAGTTCATCGTCCCGGGCCAGCGTGATACGCGGCGCACCGACCATCGTCCACCCCTCACGCTGCGCATAGGCGATGAGG
>JBKQWK010000314.1:0-4691 GCA_052139595.1 Thermoleophilia bacterium
CCGCGCCGTAGACCTCGAGCGCTCGCGCCGTGCACGCCGGCGTAAGCCCACCGATGACCTTGGGCGTCGTCTTCGTCGTGTAATCAGTGCGTCCCGGATCAACACGCTCGGGCGAAAAGGCGAGAAAGAAGTCGACACCCGCTTTGAGCCCAGATACTTCTTCCAGAATCGGCGCGAGCACATCTCGTGTGGTGCCCGGATAGGTCGTGCTCTCGAGCGTGATCAGCTGGCCGCGCCGCAGGTGCCCGGCCAGTTCACGCGTCGCGTCAACCACTAGCGTCAGGTCAGGCTCATGATTGGCGTTGAGTGGCGTCGGCAGGCAGATGATGCAGGCCTCGCACGTTTCGCTGGCAGCATAGTCAGTGGTGGCATGCATGAACCCTTTGTCGACGACACGCTTGAGATCATGGTCGGCAACGTCGCCGATATAGCTCACACCGGCGTTAACCTGCTCACAACGACTGGCGACCGCCTCAATGCCCACGACCTCGACACCGGCTTCGGCAAAAACCAGCGCCAGTGGCAGACCGACGTATCCCAGACCGATGACTGCGACCTTCACCTGACCACCCCTCGTCTGCGCGAGACTTACCCCGCGTTTTGAGCAGTTGATTCTACCCTATAGTCCTCGCCGGCGGCGACAGAAGTCGCCGGCGACCGTCGCGCTGGCAACTGCGCAGTTCCTACGGGCCAGCGCGGTACACTATCCGCACACTCGCACTGACCAACGACGAACGGCCTGCCCATGTCTCTTGATGACAATCGCGACAATGTATACCTGGCCACCCTTGAACACCTGCTAGCGCTGCACGCCGCAAGCAGTGACGAGGCAGTCCTTGAGACGCTGGTTCAGGCGGCCTGCGCCGCCACCAGCTCGCGGCTCGGCACCGCCGGTCTCAGTACATCGGCCGGCACAGCTGGCCTCAGCCTGTCGGCCAGCGTGTCCGATTTGAGCGCATCGGCCGGCGCGTCCGCCAGCGGCTGGTACGATGCCAAACTCGGCTGGATGCGCCGGCATCTGACCTGGCAGCCCGGCGAAGGCGGCCCCGGCAAGGTACTGCAATCCGGAGCTCCACTGATCTGCAACAGTCTGCCGTGTGCGAGCGGCGATCCTGATCGCGTCACTGGAATCCTCGATCTGTATCCGTTTGCTTGTGTGCCACTGGCCACCGCCGCCGGCAACGTGCTCGGGTTCGTCGAAGTGGGCAACAAACCGGCGCCGTACGCTGTCGACGACGTACGTTGCCTGACGACGCTCGGCCACCACGCCGCCTTGCGCCTGCGTGAGCTTCAGCGCGAGAGCGAGCGGGCCGCCGTGGCCCACGAGCAGGAGAACTTCTGTGCCACGCAGACCGAGATTGCACGGCGGCTGCAGCGCCTTCTGTTGCCGAATCAGCCGCCGCATGTTGCCGGCGTCGACGTCGGTATCTTCTACCGCTCCAGCAGCACCAACGCCGAAATCGGCGGCGACTTTGTCGACTTCTGCGCCTTCAGCCCGGGTCTGCTTTCAGCCGCGATCGGCGATGTCTCCGGCAAAGGCGTCGAAGCCGCCGCCATCACCGTCATGACGAAGTACGCCCTGCGAGCCGTCCTCGCTGCTCAATGGCCGCCGCGACCCGGCGACGCGCTGGCCGAGGTCAACAACGCACTCAGCCTGCAGGTCGACGACATGCGCTTCGTCACGCTTTGCCTGGGGCTGCTCGACACCAAGCGGGCAAGCTTTGCGTTCTCGAGTGCGGGCCATCCCGCGCCGTGGATCCTGCGCGCCGACGCAGTCGAGCGCGCCATCGTGCTGGCCGAGCCACCGATCGCGGTACGGCCAACGTTCGACAGCAGCCCATACCCCACCGAGCACATCAGGCTCAATCCCGGAGACGCGGTACTCCTGTTCACCGATGGCATTGCCGAGGTACGTAACGCTGCCGGTGACTTTTACGACGAAGCGCGCTTGCAGGCAGCGCTGTACGAATTGCGCAACCTGCCCGCGCAGCAGCTCGTCGAAGATCTCTACGCCGATGCCGAGAGCTTCGCCGCCAACAATGATGACGAAGCCGTCGCCAGTATCGGCGACGATGTTGCTCTCGTCTGTCTGCGCCTGCTCGATGAGGAGTAAACTCCAAGACCACCGCAACCGATGAAGGCCATGCTAGCGCGCACTGGGCAAGGCGCGGGAGCAACGAAAGGCGAGAAATGAAGTTCGACCGCTGGCGCGAAGAAGACGGCCTCATCCGTGGACCACTGCGTCTGCTCGTCACCTTGGCGATCCTCGCCGTCATCGTCCTCGACTCGTTCGCCGTCATCTCCGCCAACCAGAAAGTTCGTAGCGATGCCACGACTGCCGCCAGCACGGCCCGGAGCACATACGTGCAGTCCGGCAGCGTCCCAGCGGCTCAACAAGCGGCCGATAACCTTCTCAGCGGCGCCGGCGACCGCGCCCTCAGCGTCAGCGTCGACAGCTCGTCAGGGGAGCCGGTGTTCACCGTCAGCGCCACGCGTCTCGCCAAGACGTACGTCCTTAAGTACGGCGTGCATCTGCCCTGGGTCGGCAAGCAGATTGACCGCTGGCTGCACCCGCGCGGTACAGGCACCAGCCAGTAAGAGGGCGATCAGGTGGCGGCAAAGGTGGCCCAGACGCCACAGCAATGAGTCGGCGGCGAACTTGTGCCGGCACCACGCCAAGCAGGCGCCGGGTTCAGTCGGTGACCCGGCGCACCGTTGCCAATCGGGCGTACGCAGCGTGGCGCGCCAACCCCAGCTCGACGATGCGCTCGACAAGCTGGCGATTGGCCACCCCGCTTGCTGCCCACAGCCGAGGAAAGCCACTCATGGCGGTCATGCCGGGAATAGTGTTGATCTCGTTGATGAGCACGGCGCCGCTACGTTCTTCGAGAAAGAAGTCGCAGCGGGCAAAGCCGCTGCAGTCGATCGCCTTGTAGGCAGCCACCGCCAAGTCGCGTACGGCCTGATCCTGATCGGGGGCCAGCGGCGCGGGAATATGAAACGCCATCATGCCCTCGGTGTACTTGGCTTCGTAGTCGTAAAACTCGTTAGCCGGTATGACCTCACCCGGCACCGAGGCAACCGGCTCGGCGTTGCCGAGCACGGCACACTCAAGCTCCCGCCCCACGGCCGCGGCTTCGATGATCAGTTTGCGATCGTACGCCAGGGCCAGCTGGAGCGCGGCGACGAGTTCGGCGCGATCGTGCGCCTTCGTCATGCCCACACTGGAGCCCAGATTGGCCGGCTTCACGAAAACGGGGTAGCTGAAGCGAGACTCGATGAGAGCGATATCGTCAGCACTCGCCGCGACACGATCACGCAGAACGAGGTGATCCACCTGGGCCAGACCAGACGCAGTGAAGACTGCCTTCATCAGTTCCTTATCCATGCCCACGGCGCTGGCTACAACGCCAGCGCCGGCATACGGTAATCCCGCCATTTCGAGCAGACCTTGAATGGTGCCGTCTTCGCCAAAGGTGCCGTGCAGCATGGGAAAAGCAAAGTCGAGGGGAATAAAGCGGCCGTCGGTCTCGACCCTCAGACCGGGACGAGTGGGATCGGGGAGCAGCACCACGGGCTCACAGGACACACCCTCGAGCCCATGCTGCATCGCGGCAACAGGGTCACGCGGCAGCACCCAGGTGCCGGCCTGCGTGATCCCTATGGCGATGACGTTGTAGCGGACCGGGTCAAGTTGCGTCAGCACAAACTGCGCCGACTGCAGCGAGATCTCGTGTTCGGCCGACCGGCCACCGAAAATGAGGCCCAGGTTGAGCATGCCGGTTAGTCTATCAGGTCCTCGCGACTGCACACAGGGCACAGATCGTGCTGCGACGATCACCACGACGACGGCCGGTCCTGCCGCCGTGATTTCGGTGCGTGAACATCAGACCGCTCGCGGCGGCGTCTCGCCTTGACCAGCAGCAGCACGACGGGCGATGATGCCAGCAGTAGCACCGGCACCAATGCCGTTGTCGACGTTCACCACCACGAGACCAGGAGCGCAGCTCTGCAACATGCCCAACAGAGCCGCCACACCGCCGCCACCGAAACCATAACCGGTCGAGGTTGGCAGGCCGATGACCGGCACGTCGACCATGCCGGCAATCACGGATGGCAACGCTCCTTCCATGCCCGCCGCCACGACCAGCACGGCAGCACCGGCAGCGAGAATGCGCTGCAAGGGCGCGCCGATGCGATGCGCTCCGGCGACACCAATGTCGTAAGCAGTTTCGATAGCGACACCCATCTCGCGACACACTGCCGCCGCTTCTTCGGCGACGGGCACATCGCTGGTGCCGGCAGCGAGAATGCCGACCACACCGGCCGGTGGCGGCGGCACGAAGTCACGCCGCCGCACGACGAGAACACGCGCCCGAGGATCGTACTCGGCGACGGCGTCAGGAACGGCGGCGCTCACTGCCGCTGCTTGCTCCGCCGTCACACGACTGCAGAGCACACTCGTCGTGCGCCGCATGAAAGCGCCGACAACTTCAACCAGCTGGTCAATAGACTTGCCCTGCGCAAAGACAACTTCAGGCACCCCGGTACGCGCCCGGCGGCCAAGATCAAGGCGGGCAAAGTCGCCCAGCGCACTAATACCGTGGCGCTCCAGATCGGCGGCCGCCTCGGCTACGCCCAGGCGGCCGGCAGCGACCTCATTCAGCAGCTTCGTCAGATCTTCATCCATA
>JBKQWK010000315.1:0-7217 GCA_052139595.1 Thermoleophilia bacterium
GGCGAGCTGCGCGACTCGACACTCAAGGACGTTGCCGACAGCGCCAAACTGGTTGACTACCTGAGCGACGTCGACGTCTATGAGCGTGCTGTTAATGCCAGTGATGTTCCACCAGAATCAGCTCCGCTGCATCAGGCTGAGGCCTGGATGACCAATACCTCTAAGCATGGCTTCATGGGCTCGGGTAACGGTTACCTAACGCGGAAGCTAGTGCAGATGGCAGCCACTGTGGTTGGTGGCCTCGACGAGCTGCGCCGTCGGCCGATCATCTCGTTTATCACCTGTCCAGTAAGTCCTCTCAAGCTAGTGCGTGACTCCTGCGAGATCATCATGGAGTCGGCCCGCGCCCACATCGCCGTCAACATCCTCTCCATGGCGATGGCCGGCGCTTCAGCACCAGTGACGCTCGCCGGTTCGCTCGTGACCCACAACGCCGAGGTACTCGCTGGCGTCACACTGGCGCAGTTGACCAGCAAAGGCGCCCCCGTCATCTACGGTAGTTCGACGACGGCCATGGATTTGCGCTTTGCCTCGGCCTCCGTCGGTAGCCCCGAGTGTGCCCTCATCAACGGTGCCGTGGCACAGCTCGCACGGTTCTATCTCCTGCCCAGTTGGGTGGCTGGTGCGTAGGCAGATAGCAAGGTGGTCGACGCCCAGAGTGGCCACGAGAAAACCCTGACCGGTTTGGTAGCAGCGTTGGCAGGCGCCAACCTGATTTACGGTCTGGGGATGCTCGAGTCGGGCGTCACCTTCGATTTCGGCCAACTCGTCATGGATAACGAGTTTGCCCGCATGATCAAGTTCGTGGTCGGTGGTATCCCCGTGCGCGACGAAACGCTGATGGTCGACGAGATTCATCGCGTCGGCTCCTTTAGCGACTTCTTGAGTCTCGACAGCACGCTCCAGTTCATGCGCGCCCATCAGTCGCAGCCGGCCTTGATCGACCGCCGCGTGCGCGAGGAGTGGCAAGCGCAGGGTTCGTTGACGCTTTACGAACGCTCTACCGCCAAAGCACGTGAGATCTTAGCGACCCACGTCCCTGATCCGCTGCCGGAGGGGGTCCCTGAAGCTCTGCGTGCGATCGTGCTTGCGGCAGAGCACGAGTTAGGTGTCGCATCGCCAGAGGAGGGATGACGTGGAGAGAGATGAGTTTGCCCAGCTGGCCGAGCTGATCATCGCCGGTAACGGCGAGGCCGCCCGCGAACTGAGCGTACGCCTGCTCACTGGCGGTGAAACGGCCCGGGCAATCTTGGACCGTGGTCTTCTGCCCGGCATGGAGGTCGTCGGGGCACGGATGAAGACCGGCGAGATGTTCATCCCCGAGGTCTTACTCTCAGCGCGCACGATGCAGAGCTGTCTGAACCTCTTAAAGCCGCATCTGGCCAGCGGTGACAGTGGTACCACGGGCACGATCGTCATCGGCACGGTTGAAGGTGACGTGCACGACATCGGTAAGAACCTCGTCGCCATGCTCTTGGAGGGGGCCGGCTTTACGGTTGTCAACCTTGGTCCCGGTATCTCGCCGGCGCAGTTCGTCGCCGCCGTCAAAGAGCACAACCCCGAGATCATCGGCATGAGTGGTCTCTTAACGACGACAATCCCCAAGATGGCCGAGACGATCAGGGCCCTGAAAGAAGCCGGCCTGCGCGAAAAGGTCAAGGTCATGGTGGGCGGAGCGCCGGTAACGAAGCACTTTGCCGATGAGATCGGGGCCGACGGCTACGGGGCTAATGCCGCCGCGGCCGTCGATCTGGCGAAAGAACTCGTGCGAAAGGAGGCACGATGATTAGTACCCGCATGGGCGATGGCTACACCGTCGAGATGACGCCCGCTGAGCTGCGCGCCGATCTCGTTGCCGGCTCGGAGGATGCCGCCCGCCGCGGCAAGCTACCCGCCCTCGAAGAGTCCGAGCTCGACTGGCTGACTGATCTCTTTACCAACCCCAGCCGCATCGTTGGCGTCGAGCGCGGCCATGAGGTCATCCTCACCAAGGACGGCTCGGTCAACACTCTCTACTCGTCCCAGATCTCCAGTGGTGTCGGCATCGCTCTCGCCCGCGAGCAGGCTTTCCGTGTCTTTGAGCGCGCCTTCTGCTTTGACACCATGGAGATCGGCCACCCCGATTACTCGTTTAAACCGGTAAAGCCGATTGTCAGCTTGGAGGCGACCGGGGTAGAGCAGGTCCTTTTGACGACGATCATCCCTGTCTTTTACGGCGCCATGCCCAACTTCGGTCTCTACGCCCGTCCCGACGGCCCCTTCCCCAACCCCTCTGATCTCTTGCCGAAAGGCGAGATCGCCGCTGCCCGCGAGGCGCAGATGGAGATGGCCGTGGCCTGTCGCGAGGACATGCTCTACGTCGCTGAAAAGATGGCTGCCGTCGGTGCTGACGGGATTAACTTTGATACCACTGCCTCCGCCGGTGATGCCGAGTTTCTCGCCACTTTAGAGACAGTCGAAAAGCTCGCTGCGACCACCAACCTGGCGATCCAGGTGGGCATGGCCGCCGAGATGGTACTTGGCTTTCACGGCGAGCTGAGCTATGACGGCAAGCGCCTGGCCGGCATGTGGCCCCACCAGCAGGTGAAGGTCGTCGAAGCAGCCGGTGCCCATCTCTTCGGCCCGGTCGTCAACACCAACACCCGCAAGAGCGCCCCCTGGAACGTCGCCCGCGCCGTCACCTTTGTCAAGGAGTGTAGCCGCGTGGCTGAGATCCCCATCCACGCCAACGTCGGCATGGGTGTCGGTGGCGTACCGATGTGCGAGGTACCACCGGCCGATGTCCTTACCCGCGCCAGTGCGGCGATGGTCGAGATCGGCCGCGTCGATGGCTTGTAGGTGGGTACGGGCGATCCCTACGGGATGTCCATAAGCCACGCCCTTGCCTCTGGTATGGGGGGCATCCGCACCACTGGAGATCTGGTGGCACGGATGCAACTCACAAAGAAGATGCGCCTTCCTGAGGCGAAGCGGTACGTGGCCGACAAGCTCAAAGTGAGTGTCTTTGACCTCTCCGACTCAACTGTCATGCGCCAGCTGCGGGCAGAGCTCGACATCGGTGTGATCACGGCCGTGCCTGGCGCTGCCAAGGGCCTTGCCGCCAAGCTGCGGATCGCCGAACTGCTTGACATCCCGATCAACTGCGTCGGGCACCTGGCTGAGCGTTCGCCGACGGGCAAACGGTGAGCCGTCAGGAGTTACCGGGGCGAGAAGCTGTGCGGTCCTCAGCAGCAGCCGACAGCTACGGAGACGAGCTGCGAACTGACCGATAAGACAGGAGTCGACGGCAATGGCAGATGAAGAGTTCAGTAACGAGGCCAAAGAGGCGATCCTTGCCTACGACCGCGCCGCGGCCGAAGATGTCGCCCGCCGCGCTCTGGCGGCTGGTATCAGTCCCGGCGAGATCATGGCCAGTGGTTTTATCCCTGGCATCCAGGAACTGGGTGATCTCTTTGAAAGCGGCGAGGTCTTTCTGCCCGAGCTGATGATGGCCGCCCAGGCGATGGAGGGGGCGACGATGATCTGTAACGCCGCTCTCGAAGGAGCCGCCGCCGAGGCTAAGGGCAAGGTCGTCATCGGCACCGTCCAGGGCGACGTGCACGACATCGGCAAGGCGATCGTGATCGCCTACTTGAAGGCCAACGGCTTTGAGGTCACCGACCTTGGCCGTGACGTCAGTGCCGAGATGTTCATCACCAAGGCAACCGAGGTCGGGGCCGACGTGATCGGCATGAGCGCTCTCTTGACGACAACGATGGAAGAGCAGCGCAAGGTCGCGAAAAGGGTCAAGGAAGAGAACCTGCCCTTCAAGGTTGTCGTCGGTGGTGCCCCTTGTACCCAGCGCTGGGCCGACCAGATCGGTGCCGATGCTTATGCCGAAGACGCCAACGATGGGGTGCGCAAGATTACCGCCCTGTTGGGCAAGTAGAGCCGGATCGTCGCCCTGCTCGGTGAGTGAGCGGGCCGGCAGCCAGAGCCGCACAGGTTGCCTGAGGTCGCAGGGTTCGCGTGTGGGCCGAGGGGGCGGTGCCGTTTGGCACCGCCCCCTCGGCCACGCAAGGGGCTGCTGCATGGCCGGCGACAGGCTGTGCGCTGGTTCTGGCGGTACGCTCGAGTGGCGCTCGGCCGGGCGCGGCAACAATTCGCGCGGATCGCGCGGTCAGGCGGACACCTTTGGCGGGAGCGCTCGGCCGGGGGCAGTAACGCTCGCGCTTAGCGCGGAGCGCTTGGCCCGGCGTCCCGAGCGTTCTCGCGGTTACCAATCAGTGGCGCGATGTGGCATAGTGCAACACATTGACGTTCTCGGCGCGGGGGAGTTCTGACATCGACAAGATACGCGCGGCAAGTACTTCGTGGCTGGCGAGCGACCTCTTGCGCCGCGAGATTCGTCTGGGCGCCTATGTACCCGGCGACAAGTTGCCGCCGCAGCGCGAGCTGGCCCACAGCCTCGGCGTTTCGCCGGTGAGCTTGCGTGAGGCGCTGAGGATTCTCGAAGCTGAGGGGCACCTGGTGGTGCGTCGCGGCGCGACCGGCGGAGCCGTGGTCGTCGCCAATGCCGAACCGATCGATATGCAGCAGCAGCGCTTGCGCCTGCGCATTGACGAGTTCGAAGAGTGGAACGAGTTTCGCCAGGCCGTCGAAGCGGCGGCGGCTAGACTGGCGGCGCAGCGTGCTGCGGCCGACGACATCGCCGCCCTGCAGCAGCACATTGATTCCATCGTCGCCACAGACGACGTGCAGCTGTTTCGCTCGGCCGACTCGGCCTTTCACCTTCGTCTCGCCAGGGCGGCCGGCAATCAGCTTCTTCACAAGGCCGTCGAAGATGCTCGCGCGGCTCTGTTTCTGGCGTTTGACGCAGTGCCCCATGTCGTCGTGGCGCGCAGTACGTGGCAGGGTCATGAACAGATTCTGGCGGCTGTGGCTGCCGGCGACGGGCGGGCGGCCGAGGCGGCGATGGTGGTCCACGTGCGTCTCGCGTGGGAAGAAATTCGCGCGATCATCGAGGGTCATATACCACGGTGACAGTAGATCCAGCGACGGGTAGGGTACGAAGGTCTCTTGTACGGATATCGCAGAGAGCAAAGATCAAAGGAATCAAAGGAGGATGGGGTGGCGACTGTAGACAACAAGCAAGGTGGACGACTGGCGGGCAAGGTGGCCCTGATCACCGGTGCCGGCATGGGTCAGGGGCGCGAGGCATGTCTGCTGTTCTCGCAGCAGGGCGCGCGCATCATCGCGCTCGACATCAACCAGGAAGCGCTCAACGAGACCATGGCGCTCGTGCAGCAGGATGGCGGCGAAATTGCCGGCGTCAAGGCAGACGTCAGCGATGAGGCTCAGGTCAGGCACGCGGTCGAAGAAGGCTTCGGCTGCTTCGGTGCTCTGCACATCGTCTACAACAACGCCGGTGTGCTGTGGCGCGACAAGGACTTCTCGGTCGTCGACACCGACCGCGAGATGTGGGATCGCGTGCTGGCGATCAATCTCACCAGCGTCTTCCTGGTCCTCAAGTACTGTGTGCCCAAGCTCATTGCAGCTGGCGGTGGCTCAATCATCAACGTCGGCTCAATCTCTGCCTTGGTCGGCTTCGAGCGCCCGCAAGACGCTTACACCAGTGCCAAGGGCGCTCTGATCGCTCTCACCAAGTCGCTGGCCGTGCAGTATGGCAAGTACGGCATTCGCGCCAACGTGATTCACCCAGGCATCATCGACACGCCGATGCAGGCGAAAGAGATGGCCAACCCGGAGTGGGTCGAGGCCGTGAAGCAGTCTATTCCGCTGCGGCGCGTTGGCCAGACGCGCGACATCGCCAATGCGGCGCTGTTCCTGGCCAGCGATGAAGCATCCTGGATCACCGGGGCAGAGCTGCTCGTAGACGGTGGCTTCATCGCCACGTGAGTTCCTCGTTGAACGCGCCAAATTACACTCGTCACATCGACTGACCGTCTCAAGCTTGGAGGTTTTCAATGACTAATGGCAGTGCCGGCCCGCGTCCGGCGGCGCCGGCAACCGCGGCCGCCGTGCTCAAACTCATCGAGTCCGAGCACGTCGAGATGGTGAACTTTCGCGTCAGCGATCTCAATGGACTGACTCGTCAGCTCAGCATCCCTGCCGAGGGCGTTTCTGAGGATCTCCTGCTCTCAGGAATGGGCGCCGGCATGTCCAACTACCCCGGCTACCGCAAGATCGAGGCATCGGACATGCGCATGGTCCCCGATGTCACGACGGCCTTTCTTGACCCCACGACGGCAACGCGCACGCTGAATATTCTCTGCGACATCACCAACGCTGATGGCAGTCCGTTCGCGCGCTGTCCGCGCGGCATCCTGCGCCGGGCGATCGATCGTCTGCATGCCGCTGCCGGGCAGGGCGAACTGATGGTACTGCCCGAGCTCGAGTTCTACCTCTTTGACGATGTGCGCTACGGCACTGAGATGAATCGGTCGTCGTACAGCGTTGACGCGATTGAAGGACGCTGGAACACCGACCGCGACGAGGGACCTAACCTCGGCTACAAATTCCAGCGTGCCATTGGCCAGCATGCTGCCCCGCCGCGCGACCACCTGTACGAGGTGCGCAGCGACATCGTCAAGGCGCTTCTCGCCTGCGGCGTGCCGGTGAAGTATCACCACCATGAACTTGGCGGTCCCGGCCAGGTCGAGATCGAGCTGCTCTTCGAGGCAGCCATGGCCGCCGGCGACCATCTGCAGGTGAGCAAAGACATCATCAAGACGGTCGCCATGAGTCACAACAAGACGGCGACCTTCATGCCCAAGCCGCTCTTCGACGAGGCCGGCAACGGTCTGCACTTCCATCTCTACCTTGCCGACGGCGAGCGCTCGCTGTTCTACGAGGACGGCACGTATGGCGCCCTGAGCGACTCGGCCCTGTACGCGATCGGCGGTCTGCTCGCCCATACGCCGGCGCTGATGGCGATCACCAACTCAAGCACGAACTCGTATCGTCGCTTTGGGCCTGGCCTGGCGGCTCCCGAGAAGCTGTTCTTCTCGGTCGCCAATCGCAGTGCGGCGATTCGCATCCCGGCCTATGGGATGACGCCGACGACCCAGCGCATCGAGTTTCGCATGTCCGATGCGATTGGCAATCCGTATCTGACCCTGGCTGCCGTCATTTCAGCTATGGCTGACGGCATCGAGAAGAAGATCTCGCCGCAGGAACACGGCTTTGGCCCCTATGACGTCAACGTCTACGAGCTG
>JBKQWK010000316.1:0-19535 GCA_052139595.1 Thermoleophilia bacterium
GGCTGCTGAGCGCGAACGGGACCAGCCGGGTGGGGATCATCAGCACGATCCCCTCGGGCAGCTCATGAATGCGGCCGCCGCTATAAACGTAGCTCTTGCGAATCTCCTCGTTGGAGTTAAGCAGGCGGTCTTCGATGCCCAGCTCGCGCGCTGTCGTGATCGGCCACGGCTTCTCGATGATGGCCGAGTCAGGGCCACCCTCAATTACATAGCCGTCGCGGCGAACCGTTTGCACCTTGCCACCGAAGTGATCGTCGCGCTCATACAGGACCCAGTCGAATGATGCCCCGGCGGCGCGCAGCGATTCGAGCTTGCGCGCCGCACCCAGGCCGGTCATGCCGCCGCCAATGATGGCGACGCGCGGACGACGACCCTCAGCCGCCTGCGGATGCCTCGCCATCACTCGGGCGCCGTCTCGACGTCGCCTGCGGCCGCCGCTTCGGCGAGAAACTCTGCCACCGGCCGCCGCGCCAAATACCCGGTGACGAAACCGGCCAGGGCGGCGATGAACGTCGGCGAATCGTTGGGTGTGCGGCTGCGCACAAACTCCAGGCCTGCAGCTGTCGCCGTCCGGCGCAGTTCAACGTCGAGGTCGAAGAGGGTCTCGACGTGATCGCTGACGAAGCCAACCGGGACCACCAGCAATTTGCGCCAGCCGGCGGCGGCGAACTCTTGTACCATGTCATTGGTCGAAGGCTCGAGCCAGTCGCCGCCGCGCAGGCCCTTGCTCTGCCAGCCCAGCCGCCAGTCGCCGGGCTGAATCAGCGGCACCAGAAGATCGATTGTCTGCTGAATCTGCTGCGCGTAAGGGTCGCCGGCGAGAATGCCGTCAACCGGCACGCTGTGGGCGGTGAACAGGACGGCATAGTCGGCCGCGCTGGCCGACCCGGCAGCAGCAAGGGCGGCAGTTATTCGCTCGGCGATGGCGGCCACGAAGCGCCGGTCGGTGTGCCAGCCATCGAGCAGTGGCACAGCCGCCGCGCCGGCCGCATCGAGCGCCTCGCGATACGCCTTGGTGGTCAGCCGCGAGCTGAAGGGCGAGAGCGGCAAGGCCAGCACTTTGCGACCGTCGAGTTCGCGCAGACAGACGGCGACGCTGGGATCGCCATAGAGAAAACCGGCCCGCACGCGCAGCGGAAAGTGGAGTTGCGCCAGCAGCAGCCTCTCCAGCGCCGCTGCCTGTCGATGCGTGATCGCCGGCAGTGGTGAGCCGCCGCCGATGATCTGGTAGCGCTCTTCGACCTTGGCCAGCACATCGGCGGTCGGTTGCCGGCCGGTCATCCGCTGCAGGAACTGCGGCACGGCAGCTACGCTTTCGGGGCCGCCAAAAGCAAGCAAAGCGATGTCAACGAAGCTCTGGTCCACGATATCGCTCCTTTGCGGCTGCCGTCACGCCAGCGACGGTCGCCATTGTCTGCATGACGGTGGCCATCGTTTGCACGATGGTGGCCACCACGCGAATGGCGCTGATCGGCGCAGCCGACGACGTCCATCACGTTCATCACCTAACGAGCCGACAGCCGATGTACGGCATCGACAAGGTAGTTGAGATTGCTGGGCTCGACCTCCGGCAAGATGCCGTGGCCTAGATTGAAGATGTGCCCCGGCCTGCCGGCAGCGCGACGCAACACGTCGGCCGCCCGTTCAGCGACGGCAGAGGGCGGCCCCAGCAGGGTCACCGGATCGAGGTTGCCCTGGATGGCAACCTCGTGGCCAAGCTCAGTCCAGGCTTTATCGAGGTAGACGCGCCAGTCGACGCCATACACGTCAGCGCCGGCCTGCCGCACCTGCGGCAGCATGCCGGCAGCGCCGTTGGCGAAGTAGATGATCGGGACGGCGTTGGCCGCGGCGGCCAGCGTCAGCGCCGCCCGCTCGCGCACACCGGCAACGGCGCGCTGCACGTACGGCAGCACCAGGCGCTCATAGTCAAACGGTGCCAGCCAGCCCACCCAGGAGTCGAACAACTGAACTGCCTGAGCGCCCGCTTCAATCTGCGCCACCAGGTAACTTACGACGACGTCGGTAAGTAGATCCATGAGACGCGCGTATGTCTCCGGTTCGGCATACATGAGTCGCTTGATGAAGGTGTAATTCTTGCTGTGACCGCCTTCGACCACGTAGCTCGCGAGCGTAAACGGCGCCCCCGAGAAGCCGATCAGGGGCGTCTTGCCGGCTAGGTCTGCCCGCACCATGCGCACCGTCTCGAGCACGTAGGGCACGTCACGCTGCGGGTTGAAGACGGCAACGCCGGCGAGGTCGGCGGCGGTACGAACCGGCTTGTCGATGACCGGTCCGCCTTCGTCGGCAAAGTGAAAACCTATGCCCATACCCTCGAGGGGGAGCAAGATATCGGCAAAAACGATGGCCGCATCGAGGTCGAAGCGGCGCAGAGGCTGAAGCGTCACCTCGGCGGCGACATCCGACCGGCGACACATCTCGATGAACGAGAGCTTCTCGCGCAGGGCTCGGTACTCGGGCAGGTAGCGACCGGCCTGGCGCATGATCCACACGGGAGTTGCGTCCACAGGCCGGCGATGGCAGGCGTCAAGAAAGCGCATGGTCATCCGTTCGCTGGTTGGACTGATCGGTCGAGAAGCTCATTCTACCAAACGGAAACGGAGGCGCCGCGGCGCCTCCGTGGAATTGGCCAAAATCGCCGCCGCCGGATCAGTCGGCCGGTCGGTAGCCCTCACTGATGGCTGCGCGGCGACAGGTGGAACAGACGGTCACCGTGACGCCGGCAGAGCGCGGCGAAATCATGTGGAACTTAAGCCGGTTTCCCTTCAGCGAAGCCCCACACAGACTGCAGCGCGAGGGCTCCATGGCAACAACACTGGCGCCTGCCCCAGAAGCAGGTTCAGCGTCTGCTGGCGTCGGTAACGAATGCAGCTGCGCCATAATGTCTCCTCGTTGCCAATACAGGCTACATCACTACCTGGTCCTAAAACGCGAGACCCGCGCAGTACAAACCTGCCTGTACAGACGGCACTCCTTGCTGGTAGTCGTACCCGCGGCGAAAAGAGATCTAACCGATCAGGGCAACAGGAAACCGTCAGGCTTTACCTGCGACTTCAGCAACTCGACACTCGCGCACAGCCCAGAGCGAAACACGTTAACGAAGCGGACACCGGTGGGTCAGTGGGACCGGCTCACCGAACCCGTTCTCCGTCCAACGTGGTAATCGTGGGGTGCTGCCCACAGACGGGGCAGTCTGGTTCGCGCGCCACCTCGATCACGTCAAAGGCCATGGTCAGCAAGTCGACGTAGAGAGCCCGATTGATGAGCGGCTGGCCGAAACCAGCCAGAACCTTGAGCGCCTCAGCCGCCTGCAAGACGCCAATCATGCCGGCGACGGGGCCGAAGACCCCCGCCTCGGCCGCGCTGGGCACCTGTCCGTCGGCCGGTGCCGCCGGGAAGAGGCAGCGATAGCAGGCCGTCTCGCCGCCCTTGATCGTCGTCACCATGCCGGTGTAGCGCAGCACGGCGCCTTCGATCAGCGTCTTGCCTTGCAGAACGCAGGCGTCGTTGAGCAGGTAGCGGCTGGCGAAGTTGTCGACGCCATCGACGATCACATCGTAACCGGCGAGCAGAGCGACGGCATTGTGCTCCGTGAACCGCTCCTGGTAGCCAACAACGTCGACGTCAGGGTTCAGAGCGCGCAGTTTCTCCGCCGCACTGATCGTCTTTGGTCGGCCAAGATCCGCGGTCGAGTGCAGAATCTGGCGCTGCAGATTGCTCAGCTCGACGACATCGGCGTCGACGATACCCAGGTGGCCAACCCCGGCGGCGGCAAGGTAGTAGAGCGCCGGTGAACCCAGCCCGCCGACGCCAACGACCAGCACGCGGCTGGCCTGCAAACGCTCGTGAGCGGCCTCATCCATCTCGGGCAGGCGCAGGTGACGGATGTACCGCAAGGCCTGTTCGTCACGCATGGTGCTCACTTCCTTTGTCGCTTCGTTGTGCACTATCGTGTTGCCGGGCAAACGATCGTTCAACGCCGAGATGATTGCTGGCAGTATCTATCGGGAAGGCCAGCCAGCACCAGAGGCAACGTCGTTACGATACCTGGAGCTGAGCGCGATGAGGGACGGATCAAGGTGAGGAGCACAACCCCCAGGCACGATGCCGTCGTCGTCGGCGCGGGGCCCAATGGACTGGCAGCCGCAATCGCACTCGCGCAGGCGGGACGCTCGGTGCTGGTGCTCGAGGCCAACGAGACAATCGGCGGCGGCGCTCGCTCGGCGCAGCTGACGTTACCGGGATTCGTGCACGACATCTGTTCGGCGATTCATCCGCTCGCCATCGCCTCGCCGTTTTTGCGCGGCCTGCCGTTGGCACACTACGGCCTGACGTGGGTGCAGCCGCCGGCGGCGTACGCTCACCCACTTGACGATGGCCAGGCGGTCGTGCTCGAGCGTTCGGTGTGGGAGACAGCGGCGGCGCTGGGCGCCGACGACGAAGCCTATCGGCGCCTCATGACCCCGCTGGTGCATGATTGGCAGGATCTGCTCGACGACGTGCTCGGCCCGCTGCCCGTGCCGCCACACCATCCTCTGCTCCTGGCAAAGTTCGGCGCGCGTGTCGTACGCACCGCGCGTGCCTTGGCCGAAAGCCGGTTTCGCGACCAGCGTGCGCGAGCGCTGGTCGCCGGCGCGGCCGCGCACACCGCTCTGCCGCTCGAGCGCTGGCCAACAGCCGCTTTCGCCCTCGTGCTCATGACGAGCGGCCACGCCGGTGGCTGGCCGCTGCCGCGCGGCGGCGCGCAAGCGATCAGCGACGCGCTCGCCGCCCACCTGCGCAGCCTCGGCGGTGAGATCGAGACCGGCCGCCGCGTCGCCTGCCTGCGCGAGCTGCCGCCGACCCGTGACGTGCTCCTCGACCTGACCCCGCGACAGGTCTTGGCCCTGACCGGTGAGCAGCTGCCGACCGGCTACCGCCACGCGTTGCGCCGCTACCGCTACGGCCCCGGCGTCTTCAAGCTCGACTGGGCCCTCGCCGGGCCGATACCGTGGCGTGCCGCCACTGTCTACCGAGCCGCCACCGTGCACGTTGGCGGTACGCTCGCCGAAATCAGTGCGGCGGAGCAGACGGTAGCCGCCGGCCGGCCGGCGGAGCGGCCATTCGTGCTGGTTGTGCAGCCGAGTCTTTTTGATGACTCGCGGGCGCCGGCCGGCAAACACACCGCCTGGGGCTACTGCCACGTACCTAACGGCTACGGCGGCGACATGACGACCGCGATCGAGGCGCAGATCGAGCGCTTCGCCCCCGGCTTTCGCGATCTCATCCTCGCCCGTCACGCCATGACGCCGGCCGACATGGAAGCCCACAACGCCAACTACATCGGTGGCGACATCAACGGCGGCCTGCAGGACTGGCGCCAGCTCTTCACCCGCCCAACCATGCGCATCGACCCGTACGCGACGCCGCTGCCCGGCGTCTACCTCTGCTCGTCGTCAACGCCACCCGGTGGCGGTGTGCACGGCATGTGCGGCTGGCATGCCGCCCAGTCGGTTTTGCGCCACGAGACACGGCGATGCTGAGCCGGCCACGCCTGTGACGCCGGTTGCTATAATTAAAGGTGCAACTGTCCCCCCCTACTGCTGTGAGAACACCCCCCCTGTGACCACCTTGCCGCGCGATCAGCGCCACGCCAACATCGAAGTCATGCGCGCCCTGGCTATCCTCGCGGTCTTCGGCTTTCACTTTCTCGGCTTCTGGCAGGCGGCCAACGGTAACCTGAACGTCACCCACGGTCCGCTTGGCCGCGTGCATCGCATCCTGCTGCTCTACGGTGGCACCTGGGGCGTATCGGTATTCGTCGTGCTGAGCGGGCTTGGCCTTGTTGCCGGCATGAGCAAGACGGCGACGGTCGGAGCCTTTTACCGTCGCCGTCTGCTGCGCGTCTTCCCGCTCTTCTGGTGGATCGCCGTGCCGACGATCGTGCTTCTGCTGGCACTTGGCCGTATGCCGGTGAGCCTGCTCTGGCAGACACCGTTCTGGCTCACCGGCACGGCAATCGCGGCGCCCGGCAGACTGTGGCCGATCTCGGCCTCATGGTGGTTCATCACCTTGATCGTGCAGATCTACCTGGTGTTCCCGCTGCTCTGGTGGATCGCTCGACGATTTGGTCTGGCTGCCGTCATGGCCGTGGCCGTGTTCGTCAATGGAGTGACGTTGGCCGTGATCTCATGGTCGGGCGCGCCGTGGGGACACGCGGCGGCGAGCTTCGTCGGTCTGGCGTTTGTAGGATCACGCTTGATCGAACTCACGGCCGGCCTCTGCCTGGGCGCTCTCTACTGGCCGTGGGTGGAAGGTAAACGGCCGTCGGCAAGCACCTTCGTCAGTGTTGGCCTGGCGCTACCGATCGCCTACCTCGTGCTCCGCCGGTTCATGCAGCCGCCCTGGAGCCAGCCATACGCGCTCGGCTTCGTGATCCTCATGCTGCCGCGAGTCGTGCGCACCGCCTGCGCAACGCGAGTCATGAGACCGCTCCTCTGGCTCGGCAACGGCTCGTACGCCTTCTACCTGGCACACGCCGTCTGGACGGCGCTCACCGTGGCGGCGCTGACGCAATTGGGCCTGCAGTCCGAACTCCTGACGCTGCTGGCCGCGCTCGCCGTGGCAACCGCTGTGTCGGCCCTGTTCGCCCGCAGCTACGGTGTGGCCGCCGCGAAGCGCTTCGGGCTGGCTTACGTGAAAACGTAAAGCCAGCCGCTCAGCCGGGTTTGCGTTCAAGCGCCTGCCCCGGTACCCGGCCTGGCCGGGTACCGGGGCAGGCGCGACGGGACGGGACGCAAACCCGATTGCCGCCGTCAGGCCGTGCCACCCCAGCGTTCGAACGTACGCGGCTGCTTGAGGTCGGCGGCGAATTTGCGTCGCGCCTTGGCCCGACCCTTGGCGGCCTCAAGAGCGACGCGCAACGCCGGCATGAGGCTGTCGTTGAAGGCCACGACCTGCTCGCTCAGACGGTGAACCTCGGCATCGATCGTCGTCAGGCAGCGGTCGAAGTAGTCGTTGGCAGTGGCGGCGTCGGGAAATTCAGCTACATAGCCGACCACCAGGCGCTTTTCGGCGAGATCGATTTCTGCCCCGGCGAGATCGAGATTCTTGTCTTCTTCGGCAAGCAGGGCAAGTGTGGCGCTGCCTTCGAGCGGCACGGACATGTCGACGCGGGTCGCCGGAACCGCGACGCGGCCGCCGTCAGGTTCCTCGCGGCCGGGCTCGCCAGCGACGCCCAGGGTGGCCGCACGAGGCACGCCAACGATGGCGTTGTGCAGGCGCAACGGCTCCAGGTAATGGCGTTGCGCAATCTTCTCGGCCAAGCCGGTGGGGTCCTTGGTGAGCAGGACGTCGTCGTCCAGCTTATCGACATCGCGCAGGGCAGTCTGCCGGAGTGTCTCCAGGCGGGTAGCCAAGCTCATTTCGTAGCCTCCAGTCTCACCTTGCCAAACCGCAGTAGTCTATCGAATCTGCGTGGCATGCCGTGAGTGGCTCGGCGCGCGCTACCGGCCCGCTCAGAGGCCGCTGATGATCTCGTCGAGCCGGGCGACCAGGTCGTTCGCCAGCGGTGGCACCTCGTGCGTCGCCAGAAGTTCACGCGCCTTCTGCCGCGCCTTCTCGGTCAGATCGAGACCACCATTCTCCATCCAGCGATCGTGGCTCAGGTGGTTCAGCAGTGTAGGCCGCCACTGACTGTCGCGCAGGTGCCGCGATGTGTGTTTCTGGCCGAGGAAGTCACCGCCGGGGCCAACCTTGGCCAGCACGTCCACGGCCAGCGTCTCGGGTGATACTTCGACGGCGGCCAGCAGGCGACGATTGCGGGCGATGAACTCGGCCACCATGACCAGCTCTTCTAACGACCCGGTGAGCCCGAAGTCGAGGTAGCCGACATCGTGGTTGAGATTGGAGCCGAGCTGCATAGACAGTTTGGTGAGTTCGTCGGCCTCCATGCCCGCCTGGGCGTCAATGACCTGGGCGTCGGTGTGGCCGCTGAAGCCCCAGTTGGGCAGGTCGAGCCACTTCGCCATCTCGACCTCGCAAGCATAGGCGCGCACGAACTCCGGTGAGTTGTACATGGACTGTGCGCTTGCCATGTCGAGGACGTTGGGGCCCTGGCCGATGACGAACGGCGCTCCCGGAGCACGCAGCTGATGCATTACCAGGCCGAACAGCGCCTCGGCGATGCCGAGCGTCACCTGACCGGCAGTGGTAATGGACGCCGTGCCGCCGGCGATAGGCGAGGGGCAGTACGTCGACGGGATTCCGCGGTCGGCGCAGAACAGCAGCTTGTCGACCGTTTCGAAGGGATGCTTGAGCGGGCTGACCGGCTGGTTGTACATGACGAAGTATGGCTTCGCCCGCAGCTGATCGGCACCGCCGCGCACCTCGCAGGCCATGCGCCACATCGGTTCGACCGTCTCGACACCGCCGGCGGTCATCACCAGGGGCTTGGTCGTGGCCTTGATCATGGCATTGAACTGTTTGGGGTACGCCTCCTGCGCTTCCATGCCGTCTGGATAGGCGCCCGACATGACGAAGTCGATGTCGGGCAGCGCGTCACAGAGGCATGCGGCTATGGCGACATCCTCCATTTTGGCCAGACGACGCTCCCCGGTCTCGAGATCAAACAGGTGCATGAGGTCGGAGCCGTTGCCGTAGTAGGAGTTACGACCGCCCAGCTCCATCGCCGGCTCGCCGGCGCGGTCATACACGGTGAAGCTCGCCGGCGCCGTCTCACGTGCCTTCTGCACCAGTTCTGCCGGCACGTGCACAAGGCCGGCGTCGTCCAGCGTGCAGCCGGCGGCGAGCATCACGGCCTGACCCTCGTCGTGATACACCTTCATACCGATGTCGGCGAGGATGCCCAAAGCCGTGTCATAGATCTGCTGCTTCTGCGGCTCAGTCAGAAAACTCGGCCGGCCAACGCCGATCTGCTTGGTTATATCTGTCATCGTGTCTCCTGACTCGCGGCGCATCACTGCGCTTGCTGGTTCTACCTTCTTACCCGGCGTCCTGTTGCCGGCACATGTGGCTCACGACCCCGTCGGCTTCGTCGATCGGCACCAGCGCAGCGACCGGCTGATGCCAGATAGCGGCCGGTTCAGGAATGGTGGTAGCACTCGTTGTGCTCGTACAGATCGGCCGCTCGCTGCACCGCATCCCTGTCGAGTTCGATGCCCAAGCCGGCCTTTTCGAGACGCCCAACCTTGCCCTTAACGGGTGTCAAGTCGGGCGCCAGGAGGAGGTCTTCGATGAGCAGCTGGTGCATGATCTGGTTGCCTTGGCAGAGGTTGGCCGTGCGCAGGCCGAGATGATGCTGCGCACAGTCGGTGATACCCGAAACGCCCTGACCGTGCAGGCAGATCGATACGCCGGCGGCCTCCGCGGTAGCGGCGGCCTTGCCGAAGGCAAGCAGGCCGCCCGCCTCGTGCGGCGAGAGAACAATGACGTCGGCAGCGCGCTGTCGACAGATCTCATAGACGTCAGACGGCGTGAATACGGCCTGATCGGCGGCAATCGGCACGCCCACGGTCTCTTTGACCTGACGCATCGCCGCGATGCTCATCAGCGGCGTCGGCTGCTCGATCCATTCGGGCTCGAACTCGCTCAGGCGGTTGATCATGTGGATCGCTTCGGCGACGCTCCAGGCGCAGTTGGCATCGAGGCGCAGGCGGCGGCGGCCGATCGCTGCGCGCACGGCCGCCGTATTGCGCAGGTCGGCGGCTTCGCCGCGGCCAACTTTCAGGTAGATGACGCCGTATCCTGCCTCAACGAGGACGCGAGCATGATCGACCAGCTCGTCTGTAGTGTCGCCCTGGACGAAGCCGAAGTAGTCAACCTCTTCGCGCACGGCACCGCCGAGCAGACGGTGCAGAGGCCAGCCGGCGGCCTTGCCGAGGATATCCCAGAGCGCCATCTCCAGCCCGGCGAGGACGAAGTTGGCATACCAGGGAGTGTGATTGAAGCTGCCCAGATGACGGGCCTTCGTGACCAGCCGCTCGATATCGAACGCAGGCTCGCCGACGAACAACGGGGCAATGCCCTGCAGCGCCGCGACCGTGCCCTCCGCCGGGAAGGCCGCGACGGACTCGCCAACGCCAACCAGGCCTTCGTCAGTCTCGACCTCGACCAGAACAACGGCGGCGGCATGGTCAACGCGTCCGGCCCAGTGGTACGGCTCCTTGAAGGCGAGAGCCAGAGGCGTGGTCTTGATGCTGGCAATCCTCATGTTCTTCCCCTGTTCGACCTGCGCCCGTCCGCCGGCAGGACGAGAAAATGTCGCGATCGAGAAGCGTCACGCGGGCGTTTATCGAGCGCCACACAAGTTCGCATGTTTCCGCAATATGTTCACTATGTCAAGCCAACAAGAGACTATTCTGCCGCCAATAAGGCGCGTGGCAATCCTAACTCTCTGCCAGAGTCCCAGCAACGAGGTTTGGACCGGAGGCGCCCGCTGGCGGTCGGCCGAGAACGACCTGACCCGCGCGTCTGGTGAAGTTGCTCAACTCTGGCCGGCCGGCGTCCGATACTCTCGACGATGAATGCCCCCAGTACAGAGCCACGTTGGCTACGCGTGCAAGAGGCAGCCGAGCTGCTTGGCGTCAGCGCGGCGACGGTGCGCCGCTGGAGCGCCGCCGGTAAGATTGCCGGCCAGCGTACACCCGGCGGCCAGCGCCGCTTTCGTGTCAGCGACCTCGAGCAGGCTTTGCGCGCCGACGCTCCGGCGGCTGGCGAGCGCCTCTCGCCCGACGAGCCACCGTCGCAGCGCGAGCAGCTCCTGCCAGATCATCATCTTACGGCGCAGCGCGAGCAGCTCCTGCTGGCCACCAGTCTTGAACTCGCGGCGACGCTCGACCTCAGCGAGATTCTGCAGGCAGCTGCGCGTCGCCTCAGCGCCGCCCTCACGATCCCTGACTGCGACATCTACGAGCTGCGCGACGGCGAACGCCTCGTCTGCCTGGCCTCGACCATCGACGGCGTTGACGACACCTCCTGGATCGGCCACGAACTTCACCTCGCCGGTTGGCTGCGCAATCGGCTCGCAGTTGAGACTCGACGCGCGCTCAGCGTGAGCAGCCGCAATGATCCGCGGCTCAGCGAGGCTGAACGCGCGAGCATGCGCAGCTACGGCCAACACAGCTGCCTCAGTCTGCCGCTCGTCGCTCACGATAAGGTCATCGGCCTGGTCAATCTGCTCGATTACGTCGAGCGGGAGTTCGCGGCCGACGATGTCGCCACCGGCGAAGCAGTCAGCCAGCTCATTGCCCTGGCGATCGAGCGCGCGCTGCTCTACGCCGAGGTCAAACGCCTGCACCTGGATAACCTGCGCGCCTTGAGCTCGGCCCTGAGCGCCAAGGACTACTACACGCACGGCCACGCCAACCGCGTCGCCACTTACATGACCTTGCTCGGCGGCGAACTGGGCTGGCCCAAGGAGCACCTTGCTCAGGTACAGGACGCTGCCTTTTTGCACGACATCGGCAAGATCGGTATCTCCGAGCGAGTCCTGCTTAAAGCCGGACCATTGAGTTCGGAGGAGTGGGAACTCATTCGCCAGCATCCGGCCATCAGCGCCGAGATCATCCGTCCGCTGTTTACTGACGAGCTCGTCGCTGGCGTGCGCCACCACCACGAACGATTCGACGGCGTCGGCTACCCTGATGGCCTCGCCGGAGAGGCGATCCCGCTGCTCGCTCGCGCCCTCTGTGTCGTCGACTCCTATGACGCCATGAGCTGCCGACGCCCGTACCGCGAGGCGCTAACGTATTACCAGTGCCTGGACGAGCTTGAGCGCGGCGCCGGCCGACAGTTCGACCCGCAGATGGTAGTCGCCTTCCGCCGGGTGCTTGAATACCTGGGGCAGCAGCGAGCCGTCGTCGTCAAAATCGCCCAGGAGGCCGCGGCGCTCATCGACCCGGCCGCCCATGCCCGCCTGCGCAGCCGCGCCGACGAGGCAAGCCCCGCCTACACGCAGATGGTCGCCGCCTTGCGCCGCTTGCGCGACCGCCACCCGGCGGTGCGTTTCATCACGAGCTTTGCCTTGGTCGGCGATCGCTGCATCACCATCGCAGATACGGGCGAGACGGAAAACGAGATCTCCCACTGTGGTGATCTCTGGTTGGGCGAAGACGATGAACTCCTGCGCACACTTCGTGGGCAAAGCCTGCCGGTGAACCTGCTCACGACCGACGACTTCGGCGTCTGGGTATCGGGCCTCGCCCCGGTGCGCAACGGCCAGGGCATTATCGTCGCCGCGGTCAGCGCTGACCTCCCCGCGGTCGAGTCGATCGACGAACAGGGGGCAAGCGATCACGCGCAGGCGCTGACAACGATGCTGCAGGCGGCGGCAATGCACTTCACACAGGCCCAGGTCGAGGCGATCACCGACGGGCTCACCGGCCTCTATAACCACCGCTACTTGCACGAACGCCTGGAGGAGGAACTCGCGCGCGCCCGCCGTCAGGAGGGCACACTCGCCCTGCTGTTTTGCGACTGCGACCAGTTCAAGGCCTACAACGACGCCTACGGTCACAAAGTTGGCGATGCGGCGCTGGCTCGCATCGCCACGATCATCGCCAGTGCCGGCCGGCGCGTTGATCTTGCCGCCCGCTACGGCGGTGAGGAGTTCGTGCTCGCCCTCATCGATACGGATGCCGGTGGAGCATTGACCGTCGCCGAGCGCCTCCGTGCTGAGGTTGAAGACGCCAACGCCCGCGACGGCCGCGCTTTGACGATCAGCATCGGTATTGCCACCTACCCCGACGATGCCAGCGCCCGCGACGAACTCATCGACAGGGCTGACTGGGCGATGTACGCCGCCAAGCGCGCCGGTGGCAACCGCGTCCTTGCCTTTTCGACCGACGGTCACTCCTACTCCGCGGACCCTGTGAGCAGCTAGAGCCAGCTAGCGCGGCAAGGCCGGAGCCGGAGCCGGAGCCGGCCAGGGGCCCATCGTCGGCCGCCGCGGCGTGAACTGCAGCTCTCTACATCTGCGAACGTAAAAGATCGGCCGGGACTTTGACGTTCAGTTTCTCGGCGCACATCCAGATGAGCAGCTCGCCGTCTTCTTCCTCGCGAATCACCTTGGCCTGGCCGCCCGGTGTCTCGACCATCCCACTAGCACTGCCGGGATCCACTGCACTGGCCTTCGCCGGCTCGCAGTCGCCGGCGCCCACTGCAGTGCGCGCCGTGGCGCCCGCGGCTTCCTCTGCTGCCCGTCGCAGGCAGTCAGCAAAGCGCCTCTTCTGGTCATTGCTCCACTGCGCCATGTCCGCGTCCTTTCGCCAGTGTCGAAAGCAGCCTAACACGCCGAGCGAACGCCGCCATAGATTTGTCGTTCGCCGTCAAGCCGCTGCTTGCCTCGCCTGGTTTCTCTTCTGACCTGGCCGGATTCGGTGGGCCTCCCCGCTGCCCGCGAAGCAGAGGTGCCGATGCCTGGGCGGCCCTGCTGTCCCCACCTCGCCGGCGCGGCCGGGCGCGGCCGACCGGATCAGCTGCCGAGACTCCCGCGCAGGGCAATGATCCGTAAAAGGGCGGCCTGAAAGGCCGCCTTGTTCAGCTGGCTGTCAAGGTACGCCGCGTCAAGGCCGGCCTTCGCCTGCTCACCCTCCGTGATGTTGCCGTCGGAGCAGAGGATAAGGTCCATACCGGCCCCGGCGGCCAGCAGCGCCCGTTGACTGAAGCTGCCAAAAGCAGTCAGCGCCCCGGCCTCCAGAGCATCGGTTACGGTCACGCCCTCAAACTGCAGGTCGTCACGCAGCTGACCCTCGACGATGGCGGGCGAAAACCCGGCCGGCAGGTGGGCAGCGAGGGCCGGGTAGATCGCCCAGCTGACCATGACCAGGTGCACGCCGGCACTGATTGCTGCCTTATAGGGCAGCTCGTCGATCGTTGTCAGTGTCTGGCGGGAGAGATTTAAAGTCACCGGGCGCAGGTCGGTGTTCCGCGTCTGCGTGGCCGCCCCCAGGCCGGGAAAGTGCTTGGCAGTGGCAGCCACAGCTTCCTGTTGTTGCGCTTGAATGAAGTCGGCGCCGAGGGCTGAGACGACGGCCGGATTCATGCTGTAGGAGCGGCCTTCCCGATCGTCAAAGTCGTTCGCCTGGCGGTAGACGTCAAGTACTGGCGCCAGGTTGACGTTCATGCCGACGCGGCGCAGGTTTGCACCGGCACCGCTACCGGCCGCGGTCGCCTGTGCAGCGGGGTCAGCTGAGGCGCCGATCTGCTTTTCCGAGAGGAGCGGTGCCCCCGGCAGACGACGTACCTCGCCGCCCTCCTGGTCGGTCATGAGCAGAAGCGGCGCTTTGACCGGGTCGGTCGCACTGGCAGCCGCCTTTTTCAGCGTCGCGATGACCTTCGTGATCTGGGCGTCGCTTTCGATGTTGTCGCTAAAGAAGATCACCCCGGCCGCCTCACCGTGACTGATCAGGGCAAGCAGCGCGGCCGGTGGCGTGAGACCCTTGTAGCTGTAGATGACGCGCTGGCCGGCCATCTGCAGGGGTGAGAGCCTGGTGAGGGCGGCGGCCGTCGGGGTTGGGGTGGCGGCAGGAATGAGCGGCGGCAGCGCGGTCGGGGCCGCGGTCAGAGTGGGAGTCGACAGCGAGGTCGGCGACGGAGTCGTCAGCGACGTGGGCGTCGTCGTCGGCGAAGCCGGCGGGTTGGCAGCTGAACTTGGTCCGCCAGTGGCGACGGAAGCAGTGGCGGAGGCGGAGGCCACGGCGAGCGGCTGTGGTTGACCGTGACCTTGGCCATGACCACGCAGCACCGCCCAGGCAACACCGGCCACGGCCGCCAGAGCGATCAGGAGCATCGCGCCCACGAGCAGACGCCGCCCTCGGCGGCGATATCTAGCGTGGTAGACATGGGCGCTGTGATGCTGCTGGTTTGACGGACTCATCGCTTCCTCATCGGGATCTCTCTTCCCGCACAGCCCGTACCCCCACCCGTTCGACCGACGAGACCTCAGATCCTCTTCACGACGTCCGTCTCGGCGAGAGCGACCGCAGGCGCGGCATCAAAAATCCAACCGCGCGCTGGTAGTCGGCGTACTCGTCACCGAACTCGGTGAGCAGAAAGCGTTCCTCAGTCCGGCCCTTATGCCAGACGGCGGCGACCATGACGACCAGCCCGAGGAGACCGCGGGTCTTTCCCACAGCGAGGGCCATGCCCAGCACAATGAGAATGTCGCCGCTGTAGATGGGATTCCTGACCAGGGCGTAGGGCCCGCTGCGTATCAGCTGATGGCCCCTCTTGATTGTCACGGCGGCGCTCCAGTTAGCGCCCAGAATGCGTCGCGCCCAGATGGCAAGCGCAACACCGGTCACCACTACAGCCACGCCGCTGATCTCAAAGAACGGCGTCTCGGGCAAAAACCGCTGGTTGAGCGGCCCGATGTGAATCGTCGGCCAGGCAAGTACGTAGGCAAGAACTAAGAGGCCGGCGTGGAGGCGGCTCCACAGCATTGAGTCCGACTGCTTGGTTGACTTGACCGTCCGTGCGGCAACGATCCAGTAGCCGCCGAGCACAACCAGGCAGAGAACGATCATCTGGCTGTAGACGCTGGACATGTCACCCCTTCGATCGCCGCCGTTTTGGGAAACGCCAGCCATAGTCTAGCGCGAGCTGCAGCATTGCCCGTGCGGCCACGACCTCCTGGGGTCACATCTCGTGGGCGATCGGAGCCGCGGTGGTTCGGCCCGGCGTGCTCCGGCGCCGGCCAGACGTCTTCTTCATCCGTCTAACGGGCGACCGGCAGGCGTACGTCGGTGACGAAGTCGGCCGGCGCGGCGCCACTGTCGCTGCCAACCAGGTAGACCTCGCTGACCGGACCGGTAACCGCATAGCCCAGAGAGTTCAGTTCGGCGGTAAGGGCGGCGTAGCCGGTGCCGATCTCCTCGTAAGGCCCCTTGTGGGTGGTAACG
Source organism: Thermoleophilia bacterium (assembly GCA_052139595.1). Taxonomy (GTDB): domain Bacteria; phylum Actinomycetota; class Thermoleophilia; order UBA2241; family UBA2241; genus JBKQWK01. Next base: position 15,918 of record JBKQWK010000316.1, read on the forward strand.
AGAGCGTAGTGCGCCGGCATGGTGTCGATGAGCACATCGTCGACAGTATCGGGCATCTCGTCATCGGGCCCGAGGGCGATCGGCAGAGCCACCTCGTAGTCGGCGTCATCGGGGTCGGCGAGATCCAAGTCGAAGCGCGCCATCGGCGGCCCGGCCGGCGACAGGCCGGCCGCGGCAACAGCAGCATAGAGTCGGGCAAATGGCTGGCGCATGTGCCGCACCGAGCCGTGCTCAGCGAGGTAAGCGATCACCTGCTCCGGTATCGCAATGAGTTCGACTGCATTGGCCACGAGGACTCCTTTGCTACGTGATGACAGTATTGTGTTCACGTTACCCGCTGACACTCGGCAGGCAACGGATTCCTGGCCCACACGCCGGCGCTGCCTGGTGACCTACCTTATCTGCAGCACCGCCGCACCGCGAATGCGACTCTCCTTGAGGGCGAGGAGCGCCTCGTTGGCCTGTTCAAGCGCAAAGACCTCCACCTCGGTGCGCACCGGCACCTGCGGCGCCAGGGCAAGCAGCTCACGCGCATCGGCGCGGGTGTTGTTGGCGACGCTGCGCACGACACGCTCGTCGTAGATCAACGGATAGTCGATCGGCGGGATCGGCGTCGAGTAGATCCCGCCCAGCGCCACGATGCCGCCTTTACGCAGGCTCTTGAGAGCATCGATGACCAGATCGCCAGCCGGAGCGAAGATGACCGCCGCATCAAGTCGCGGCGGCGGGGTGGCGGCACCGTCGGAGCCGGCAATGGAGCCGGCGGCGGCGGAACCTTCGGAGAAGGCGGTGGCGAAGCCGCTTTCGCCGGCGCTGCCGGCCCAGACGGCCCCCAGTTCGAGCGCCAGGCGACGATGCTCGACGCCGCGCGTGAAAACGGCCACCTCCCAGCCGAGATGACGGGCCACCTGCAGACCTATGTGAGCCGCGGCACCGAAGCCGTACAGGCCCAGGCGACGCGGCTGCCGCCGGAGAAGCGGTGGGTCATCAACCTCTCCCGCCACTGTCTGACGACTGCCAGCCGGAGAACCCCCGGGCAGGGTCACCTGATCGAGCACGCCGGCGAGCCGCAGGCCACGATAGCCAATGATGCCGGCACACAGCAGCGGTGCTACGGCGAGGTCGGCCATGTCGGGCAGGCGATAAGTGAAGGCTGCGGGAGCGACGACGTACTCGGCATAGCCGCCATCGACGTCGTAGCCGGTAAACTGCGCCTCTTCGCAGAGGTTTTCCTGACCGCTGCGGCAGTACACGCAGTGACCGCAGGTGCGGTGTAGCCAGGGCACACCGGCGCGTTCGCCCAGACGAAGAGGGGCAGCGGCAGGATCACCGCTGGCCGGCACGTCGGCGGCACCGGGGCCGAAGGCGACAACGTCGCCGACGATCTGGTGGCCGGGCACAACCGGCGATTTATGCGGCCGCAACTCGCCTTCAACAGTGTGCAGATCGGTGTGGCAGATGCCGCAGGCGAGCACCCGCAAGAGCACCTCGCCGGGGCCGGGCTGCGGCACCGGTAGCTCAACCAGCTCGAGCGGCCGCTCGCCTACGGCCCGCGGCCTCTGCAAGAGCATGGCCTTCATCGTCGCTGGTAACTCACCGTTCATTCTGCCTCCCCTGCACGTAGCCGTGGCCGCACCGGCGATCCCTGCCGCGACATGTCCTCTTACTCACTATGACCGCTTCGCGCCACGTCGGAACCCTACCGGCGAACTGTACCTTTGACCGCTGCATGGTTCATTGATCGATCACCGCCCGCGCCGCAGCGTCAAACGGATTCGTGCGCACAGCAAGCGAATAGAGGTAGGGATAACTTACACGCAGATGATCCATGTAGTGTAGCCACTGCTCGATCAGCTGACCGTAGGCACGTTCGATGTCGTGTGACAGGTGATTCAGATCGGCTGCCGGCAGCCCAGCCAGCGAGTCGCGGGCACAGAGCTCCTCCGTCAAGTGCAGGACCGCCCAGAGGAGGTCGGTGAACGCCTCATGATCGAGCAGATTGGGGTTCTGCAGCAGGGCGAGGAGAAATCCCCGCTGGCCGCTGAGAAAGCAGCGCAGCTCGTCGAGGTCGCCCAAGCGCGCGTTAGCGGGCTGAGAACGCTGGCGCAAGCGGCGCGCCGCCGCAGCGTACTCCTCCTGCTGCCAGTTGCCGCCCGGCAGTAGAACGGCACGGGTCTGCGGTGCCTGAGGGTCAAAGACTGACAAGCGCCTGGCTAGCTGATTGCCGACCTCGCTGTAGAAAGCACCGATCACCATGTTCAGCTTGTGCAGCAGGGCCCGCTTTTCACGCCACGCCAGGAGGGCACTCAGGATCAGCGTCACGAAGAGCACCGAGATCGGCAAGAAGGCGAGATCCTGCGTGAGGTACAGCAGCGTCGTGCGGACGTTGCCAAAGACGGCATATTCGATGAGGTAGATGACAGCCGACACGGCCACCAGACCGATGCCGAGCGTCAACCTCCAGTGGGGTCTGCGCATGAGGCGATTGTACCGTTAGAAAACAGCGCCGTGTTTGCCGCCTCTGAGAGCCTGGGTTACGATCACGACCGTGGCCAACGTGTTTCCTCAGAACGAAAGACGATCGACGCCGCGCGTCATGTGCTTAATACGCACCGCCGGGCAACCGCACGCTGAAGCTGTCGCGTGACCTTCGTCATCTGCCCAAATCTCGCCGTCGACCGCGTCGTGCGTCTGCCCAAACTGGCGGCCGGCACAACCATGCGCGGCGACTGCCTCATGCAGCAAGCCGGCGGCAAAGGCAGCAACGTCGTGCGGGCGCTGGCGCAGCTGGGCGGCCGCGGTCTGCTCGGCGGCTTCGCCGCCGGGCACACCGGCCGCCTGATCGTCGACCTGGCAGCCGGTGAAGGACTCGACCTCAAGCCGGTTCTCGTCGCCGGCGAGTCACGCATTTCGACTGTCGTCCTCGAAGCGAACGGCCGGCGCACTGATTTCTTCGAACGCGGTCCACGCGTGAGCAGTGGCCACGAGCGGGCGCTCCTGGAGCTGGTGGCAACACGGCCGGCGGCCAATGGCGAGTGGGCAGTGGTCGACGGATTGGCGCCCGTCGGTGTGGCGCCCGACTTTTACGCGCGGCTTGTCGTGGCGCTGCACGCCGCCGGCTACCGCGTCCTGCTCGACGCCGAGGGCGACCAGCTCCGGCATGCCCTCCCGGCCCAGCCGGAGTTGGTCAAGATCAACCTGCATGAAGCACAGACGGCAACGCCAGTCGACGACGCGAGGGGCGCTGCCGGCGCCACGGCGGCCGGAGAAGCCTGCCGCCGGCTCGTCGCCGCCGGCGCCGGCGCCTCGATTGTCACCCTCGGCGGCGACGGCGCCGTCGCCTTGTTCGGCGGCACAACCTCGCTGATCGAGTCCGAGACGGAGACGCTCTCCGTCACCTCGTCTGCCGGCTCGTCTGCCACCCTGCGGGCTTCCGCGTCTGGCGCCGCATCAGCTGCCGCGTGTGCCGACTCGTCTGACGCCGCATCTGCCAGCTCGTCAGGAGTGCGCGGCCTTTGGCGCGTGCTGTCGCCAACTGTGCAGGTCGCCAATCAAGTCGGCTCGGGCGACTGCTTCGCCGCTGCCTTCATCCTGGCCTGCGAACGCGGAGAGTCGGTC
>JBKQWK010000317.1:0-10754 GCA_052139595.1 Thermoleophilia bacterium
CGGCAGCTCCGGCGGGGGCGACGCCCCCGCCGGAGCTGATAGTAGTCTGACGTGCGATCATTGCGAGTTCACTCCTGTTCGCGAAGAGGACAGGTGCTTGTAGTACCCTGACGGGCGAGTCTCGAACACAGCGAGCAAAGGATACGACGATGGACGCAGATAGACTTGACGCGATTGTCGCCAAACTCAGGGAGCTATACCCCCAGTCCGGCGCCCGCATCACTCCTCAGCGGGTTGCATCCTATGTAAGCCATCCTAAGGCCCTGGATGTTACCACTCACGGCCAGGCCGAATGGCTCGCTATGGCCGCTGCCGACGCTCATGCTGAATGGCTCGAGGAGGCGGATGCCGATCAGATTGCCGCCTGGGTCGATATCGATGCACTTCTTGGTTAGGTTCGGGCCCATCTCTTTCGCGGCGCCCTGCCTGCGTGATTGGTGGTCTGTTCAACGTCCACCTTCAGGCCTCGCTGTGCCATACTCGACACGGCGTGCTGGAGTACTCTGATATCAGCATTTCCACTGGTGCCTACGCGGCGCTGCCGCTTGCTGCGGCCTTGCTGCGCATCGCCGAGCTGGCGCCGTCGGCGGAGATCTGTTCCTGGGGTCTCCATTCGCTTCTCCTGCCAGACAACAGACGCGCCGTTGCCACCATCGGCTTGCCGTTCACCGTTCACGGCCCGCTCGTTCACGACGGCATTGGCAGCCGCTCGCGGGCCAAGCATCGGGCCGCGATCGAACTGCATCGACGGCATATGTCGGCGGCCGCCGAGCTTGGGGCGACGGTGTACGTCGTGCATCCCGACCTGCAGCCGCGGCAGATGCCATGGAATCCCAGAGTGGCGGCTGCTTTGGAGCGTTCGTTCGATGAACTCCGTACTCTTCAGGAGGAGTTGCGGCTGACTGTTGTGGTCGAGAATCTGCCGTTTGTGGGACGCTCGCACTACACAGCTCCCGGCGATCTCAATCTCCAGGGTCTGGGGCTGGCACTCGATGTTGGTCACGCCGCCGTCACCGGTACGCTGGCAGCCTGGCTCGCCGATCCGCGGGCGACGGTTCGTCACCTCCATCTGCACGATAATCTCGGTCGCGTGGCCGGCGATCTGCACCAGTCACTGGGGACCGGCGTCGTGGATGCTGCGCCGCCGCTGGCGGCCGCTCGCGCCGCCGGCGCCACGATCGTGCTGGAGCACATTCGCGAAGTCGATGTGATCGCCAGTCTTGAGCATCTGCGCATCCGCGGCCTCCTGCCCCTGCGGATCCGGTAGAAGGGTGTTCCCATGACTCCTCAGACGACAGATAAGGCCGATCACTCTGGCGTCGACCGCCTCAAGGCGAAGGCCAGGTTTCTCGCCCGTCACGAGCCGTTCAAAGGACTCAAGCCGGATGAACTTGAGCGGATCGCGGCGTCAATCGTCGAACGCACGGCTGTCGCCGGCGAGGCAGTGCTGGTCGAGAGCGGACCTCCCGGTACGCAGTTGTACGTCGTCCTCAACGGTACCCTGGAGCTCGTTCACAAAGAGGCTGTCGTGGCGATCATCACCAGCGGTGAAGTTTTCGGTCACCCGACGCTTCTCACCGGCCTTTCGCCGGAGTTCACAACGCGGGCGCGTCAGGCCTCAACCCTCTACTGCATTCCTCAGGATGTGGCGCTCGACGTCTTGAGCCGCCCCGAGGGCGTGAAGTTCGTGGCCGGTACCGGCCGCGAGCGACTGATCCAGGCGGCGCGGACGATGCGTGCTCTGCCGGACGTGAGCACGCGGCCGGTCACCTCGCTGGTACGCAGCGCGCCCGTATTCTGCGATGCTGCGACAACGATTCGTGAGGCCGCCAAGCTGATGGCCGGGGACGCCCTTTCGGCCCTTCTCGTGCATATGCCTGACGGGCTGGGCATGGTCACCGACGTCGATTTGCGCAACAAGGTGGTCGCCGGTGGGATCTCTCGCGACGCGCCCGTTGGTGCGATTGTGACCATGCCGGTCAAAACGGTGAGTGCTGATCTTCTGGCGCCGGAAGCGAGCATCGAAATGATTGCCGCCGGCGTCAATCACTTGCCCGTCATTGGCGCCGGCGGCAACGTCGTCGGCATTCTCTCGGCGAGCAGCCTGATGACTCTCGATGCGCGTAGTCCGTTCGCCCTGCGGCGGCGCATCCAGTCCGCTCACACGGAGGATGATCTGGCCGTCGCCGCGGCCGACATCCCGAAGCTCTTCGTCGACCTGCTCGATGCCCACGTTGAGGCGCCGGCCTTGACGCGAATTCTCACCGTGCTCAGCGATGCCATGATCCTGCGCCTGCTCGAACTCGCCATAGGCCGGCGCGGCCAGCCCCCGGTTGCCTACGCCTGGCTCGTCTTTGGCAGTGCCGCCCGCAACGAGCTTACTCTCGCCTCGGACCAGGACAACGGGCTTGCCTATGCCGACAGCGACGATCCGGCTGTGGACGAGTACTTTCGCCTTGTCGCTGAAGACGTGAACGAGGGCTTGCGCCGCTGCGGTTTTGACCTTGACCCGCACGGCGTGCTGGCGCGTAACCGGCAGTGGCGCATGTCCTTGTCGGCCTGGTGTGACGTCTTCTCGGAATGTCTTGAAGGCCGCGATCTTGACCGGCTGGCGCGCGCCAGTGTCGCCTTCGACTTTCGCCAGGTCGCCGGCGACCTGTCTGTCGCCGCGCCGCTGAACGAGATCATGCGTCAGGCGCCGCAACACCGCCGCTTCATGGCTGGTCTGGCGCAGCTAGGAACGGGGATCCCCTCGCCGCTGGGCGGCTTTCGCCAGCGCCTGGTGGGCCGTATCGACATCAAGAAGGATGCTCTGATACCGATCCAGAATCTGGCTCGCTACTATGCTTTCGCTCGCGGCATCAGTGCCCACACCACCCTCGAGCGCCTGGTTGCGGTGGATGAGGTGAAAGGGCAAGACACAGAGTCCGAGCGCTCGCTGCGCGAGGCGTTCATCAGCATTTCGCACCTGCAGCTGCGCCATCATGCCAATGCTGTTCGTGTCGGCCGCCCGCCCGACAACATCATCGACACGGCGATATTGCGCCCGCTCACGCGGGTCACGTTCCAAGAGGCGCTGCGCGTCGTGGCTGCCGCGCAGAAGCGCTTTCCGCGACTGGCTACTCTGCGCTGAGGCATGCGAGCGGCCGGGACGGTGCACAAGCGGCCAAGAGAAGGTCTGAGCGGAAGGACGTTTTCCCTGCAAATCAGTGGTAGCGCATATCGGATTCGAACCGATGTTACCGCCGTGAGAGGGCGGCGTCCTAGGCCCCTAGACGAATGCGCCACAATATGAGGCTTGTGCTCTGCGCCGAGGGAGGCACCCCTGTCGCGCAGTGTTGGCTGCGGGACGAGGATTCGAACCTCGGTTCCACGGTCCAGAGCCGCGTGTCCTACCGCTAGACGATCCCGCAGCGGCAGCGGCGAATTAGAATAGCAGACAGCGACCGTTGTGCAAAGTGCCGGCGCGCCTTCACCCTGTCCGGGCCGGTTGTCGATACACCGCTGGTTGCCCTGCTACCATGACGCCATGAACGAACTGCACGTGACTGTGACATGAGCCACGCCGATGAGACCCTGACGGATGTGTACGTTCGTCGTCTGAGCGTGGCCACCGGTGCCGGGTACGTTGCTTTTGGCTGGGACTACCCGGGAGCGACGCTGCTCGAGGTGCGGGTGGTGCGCTCGCAGCGTGGTTTCGCCCGGACGCCTGATGACCCTGCTCGGCCGCTGGCGCAGCACATCGTTTATCAGGGCGACACAGGCTCGTTTCGCGATGCCGAAGTCGAACAGGGGGCGCGCTACTACTACACCGTTTTCGCCCGGCACTCCGGGGAGCCGGAGTGGACATTGTGGGAACAGGTGGAGGCGACGGTCGGGCGCAACGCCCAGGCGCTCGGCCGAAACGCGAAGTTGGCCGGGCGTGGGGAGCCGACGGTCGGGCGCGCCGCCGACCCCAGCGGCGCGCCCGGATCTGATGTCGCCGGCGACCCTGGCGACGTGTCGCGGCGGCGGCATCGGCTGCGCCAATGGCTGCAGCGTCTGCGCGCTCGTCTGCGCTGTCTGCTAAGGTAGACGTCTCTATAACTGGGGGTTCGTTGGGGCGGAGACGAAAGCTGGCAGGCGTCGCGCTGGTTGTGTTCGCGCTGAGCGTTGCTGCGATGACGTTGGCGGCCGGGTGGGCACGAGCAGCTTCGCCGTCGGCAACGCCAGCAGCCGCAGTCAGCAAACCTTTGTCGTCGGCCGTCCCGGCGGCCAGTAAGACGTCGCGGGCAGCTGCATCGCCGTCCGTGCCGGCCGTCGTTGGCACGCCTGTTCTTTCGCCGGCTGACCAGAAGCAGGTCACCGACATCGCTCTGGCGAATGCCATTGTCGCGGCGCTGCTCGCCGGTCACCAGCATGAAGTCGTCGCCGTGACGGCTTGGCAGAACGGCGTTGCCCACGCTCTCGTCGGTGCCGATGTGATGTTCGCCCTCTCACCGCCCACCATCCTTGATGCCACTGTTCCTGCGGCGTTACGTCGTGCGAGCAGTCCCTGGCCACCGATCACGGTTGAGCAGCGTCATGTGCGTGCCGACGACGTCACGCGTTTGTCGGTCCAGGTCGATCTCAAGACCGGTACGGTAGTCGAGATCTGGCCCGCGCAGGCAACGATTCGTGAAAACACCGGGCCACCGTTTGCCTGGGCACCCTGGTTCACTCACTATCCCTGGCTCGCCCTGCCTTTGGCAGCGCTGGCCGCACTGATTGTTGCGCGCCGGGCACGGCGTAAGCCGAAGCGAGGCTGGGGCAGCGCTGGTGCCGTGCCGCGCGGGCCGTTCGAACGTTTCTTCCTCACGCTCCTCCTCCTGGTGATCCTGGCCGGTTACGCGTACACGATCTGGATACAGGTACTGCATCCGTCGCGGGGAGCGGCGGTGCCACCACTGCGCAGCTGGGTCTGGCCGGCGCTGGTGCCGCTGGCGCTGGTGCTGCTGCGCGCTCTGCGCCTGGAGTACGCTCGCGGTACTCGCCGTCGCTCATGGAGCATCCTGCTGGTCGTGTCGCTGGCGACGGCTGTGGGGGCGCTCCTGCTCGTGCACACGGTGACCAACCTCAGCTTGGGCACGTATCTGGCTGCTCTTGTTGTGGCGCTGGTTGCTGTGCGTCACCTGGCGACGCCACGGGCGCTGGGCCAACGTTTCGTCACCGACGTTCGTTTCCTGTCGCGCTAGCGTGACCTGTTGCGGTGGGGCGGCGCCGGTGTAGTCGGCGCGCGCCGCCCTCAGGCGGAGTCGCCGTCACACCAACACGCCTTGTGCCCGAATCGTTGTCAGGCCACGTTGCGCTGAATCAGTTCGATCTGGTTGTCGTCGGGGTCGCTGATGAAGGCGATCTTGCTCGGCCCGACGCCTTGGAGCAGGGCCGGTGCCCGCAGCGCCCCGGCCCCGGCGGCGACCAGGCGGCGGTACGTCTCGTCCACGTCATCGACGACGAAGGCGAAGTGGCCAAAACGCTCGCCGCCGTCGTAGGGCTTGTCCCGGCCCCAGTTGTAAACGAGTTCGATGCCGAAGTTGCCCTCAGCCGGCTCGATGAACGCCAGCGTCGCCTGGTTCTTGGTCAGTTCGATTTTCTCGGTGAGCTTCATGCCGAGAAGCCCGTAGAAGGCGATGGCGGTGTCGAGATTTTTCGTGCGTGTAGCGACGTGGGCAAACTTCATCAGAGCCTCCTGCGGTTGCGATCTACGTACGCGGCGGGCTGCGTAGCAGCCGCCCGCCGCATCCGTCATCCTACCCGCCGATGGTATACTCCAGCACCATGTCGGTTCGTGTATACAAGGATCGCGTGCCACAGTTCGGCAGCGACGTCTTCGTCGATCCGGACGCCGTTATCATCGGCGACGTGGTGCTGGAAGACGGCGCCAGTGTGTGGCCCGGCGCCGTCCTGCGTGGCGACGTCGAACGAATCTTTATCGGCGCCCACACGAGCTTTCAGGACAACTCGGTGAGCCACACCGACCCCGGGTATCCGGTCGTCGTTGGTCCCGACTGCGTGATCGGTCACGCCGTTATACTGCACGGGGCCAGGGTTGGTGCTCGCTGTCTGATCGGCATGGGCAGCACGCTGCTCAACGGCTGTGAGATCGGCGACGACAGCATCGTCGGCGCCAACGCTTTGGTCACGCAGGGCAAGGTCTTTCCGTCACGGAGTCTCATCGTCGGTTCACCGGCCAGGGTCGTGCGTGAGGTGACCGACGCCGATCTGGAGTCGCGTCGCGAGCTGCGCGACCGTTACGCTCGGCGCTCGCTCGACTACCTCGAACTGGGCTTGGGAATCGATCTGACGGCATACCGGCGCTAATCCGCGTGACGGCGCAGCAACGCCGGTGGGCGCCGCGCCTGCCTCGCGGGCGGCATTATCAGGTTGCCGGTGGTACTCTAAGCGGCAGTCATGGACCTCTACGAATATCAGGGTAAAGGGTTGTTCGCAGCGGCGGGGATTCCCGTTGCTCATAGCTGGCTGGCTCACGATGTCGATGAGGCTGTGCCGCTGGCCGAGGCGGCAGGCTACCCCCTGGTTGTTAAAGCACAGGTCCTTACCGGTGGGCGTGGTAAGGCGGGCGGCGTCAAAGTGGTCGGTTCGACCGCTGAGCTGCGCGCCGCCGTTCGCTCGATCATTGGCATGACCATCAAGGGCCACGTGGTGCACAGCGTGCTGCTCGAGCAGGCGGTGCAGGTCGAACGCGAGCTTTACCTGGCGATCACGCTCGATCGGCGCGCGCGCAGGCCGCTGCTGCTGTTCAGCACCCGCGGCGGCATGGATATCGAGCAGGTTGCCGCCGAGACGCCGCAGGCCCTTCTGCATTTGCCGATCGATGGCCTGATCGGTCTGCAGGAGTTCCAGATCGGGCGCCTGCTTCGCCAGGCGGCAGCGGCGCCCGGCACGGAGCAGTCGGCGGTCGACGAGCTGCTGACTGCCGATGTGCGCCGGCAGCTGGCCGCTGTCGTGCGTCAGCTCTGGCGGCTTTACCAGGAGCGGGACGCTCTGCTCGTCGAGATCAACCCTCTCGTTATTGCCCGCTTGGCTGCGCCGGCGGGCGTGAGCCAGCCGGCCACTCCGAGCCAGGACGCTGCCTTGCAGGTGTTGGCCCTCGACGCCAAAGTCAGCCTTGATGGCAATGCGCTCTACCGACAGCCCGATCTTGCGGTGATGAATGGCGCTGACGACGAGCGCGAGGCGCGCGCCAAGCAAGCTGGTCTCAACTACGTCACCCTCGACGGTGAAGTTGGCGTGATCGGTAACGGCGCCGGCCTGGTCATGAGCACGCTCGATCTGATCGCGGCGGCTGGTGGCCGCGCCGCGAACTTCTGCGACATTGGCGGCGGCGCGAAGGCGGCGCAGATCGCCGCCGCGCTCGATATTATTGCCAGTAATGAGGGCGTCCGCAGCGTTCTGGTGACGATTTTTGGTGGTATCACGCGAGCCGACGAGGTGGCGCGGGGTCTGCTTGACGGTCTTGAGCAAAGTGGGGTCAGGTTGCCGATTGTCGTGCGTCTTGACGGAACCATGGCCAGCGAGGGCCGGGCGCTCATCGCCGCCGCCGGCAAGGCGAACGTCACGGCGGCGACGACCGCCGATGAGGCTGTTGAACTGGCCGTCCAGAGGGCCGCGAGTTCGGCAGGTCGGCAGCCGTCTGTGGGCGGCTCCGGCATGCCCGATCGCGTCGAGCACGGAGCCTGAGGTGGCTATTCTCGTCGACGATACGTCGCGTGTGCTCGTGCAGGGCATCACTGGCCGCGAGGGTGCTTTTCATACCGCGCGCATGCTGGCTGCTGGTACACAGGTGGTCGCTGGCGTATCGCCGGGCAAAGGAGGACAGTCCGTCGCCGGCGTGCCCGTCTTCGACAGCGCCGCCGAGGCGGTGGCGGTAACCGGCGCCAACACCTCGGTCATCTTTGTCCCGGCGAGGTTTGCGCTGGATGCACTTTATGAGGCCGGCGACGCTGGCGTCGAACTTGTCGTCTGCATCACCGAAGGCATTCCCGTGCGCGACATGGTTGCTGCTACTGCTCAGCTGGACCGACTCGGCGTGCGCCTGATCGGGCCGAACTGCCCGGGCGTCGTTTCGGCCGGTCTCAGCAATGTGGGCATCATGCCGGCCGACATCTTCATTCCCGGGCCGGTCGGCCTGGTCTCGCGCAGCGGCACGCTTACCTACCAGATCGTCGCTGAGCTGGCGCGCGTTGGTACTGGCACGACGACCTGTGTTGGCATGGGTGGCGATGCGGTGCACGGCATCGGTTTCATCGACTGTCTGGAGCTGTTTGCGGCCGACCCGGCGACGCAGGCGGTGGTGTTGATTGGCGAGATCGGCGGCGATGACGAAGAGCGCGCCGCCCAATTCGCGCGTGAGTCGACGATCAAGCCGGTGATCGCGTACATCGCCGGCTTTACGGCGCCGCCCGGCAAAACCATGGGCCACGCCGGCGCCATCGTTAGCGGTAGCCATGGTACGGCGGCGGCCAAAGCCGCGGCCCTCGAAGCGGCCGGCGTGCGTGTCGCCCGCCGGCCGAGCGAGGTCCCCGGCCTTATTGCCGCCGCCCTCTAGGGCGTCCGCCGCCGTTGCGATGACCGCACACACCACCAGCAACTCTTGTGAAAACGTTGCCGACGGCGACAGTTCCGCCAACGGTCGTCGGCGCGGGGCTACCGACATCTATGTCGGATACGCCAAACCGCCGTCGCATACAGCCAGTGGCCATCGCTATGCCGTGCTGAGCTTTGTCGTCGAAGTGGACTCCGAATCGCAGGAGATCGTCAACGCCGAGGTGACGGTCGTGACCGAGGTCGCTCGTGCCTGGCTCACACGCTTGCTTGTCGGGCGCAATCTGGTCACCGATCAGGAAGGCATCATCAGGGATCTCGAGGAGCACTACCACTCGGGCACCCAGAAGGCGATCCTCACCGCCTTCCGCGACTTGACCGCCAAGCATCGCGTGACCGTCAAGCAGAAGACGAAGACAAGAAAATAGCGACCGTTGCCGGTCGGAGCGTCACCCTCGCTGCGACGGCAAGACAAAATGGTCGCCTCTCCAGAGCCAGTGATTTATCCAAGCTGTATAACGAGCACGCCTGAAGCAGGCCAGGGCGCTTTTCCGTTGGCGACGACGTTGTGTCCCCGCCGACCATCGTGCTAGCGTAGATCGGCAGAGTCGTTCGCGTTCAGTTCCGCAGGTTGGCCAGCGTGTCGCGCGCCATTCGCGCGCTCCGCCTGGCCGCCACGGGTGACAGGGGAGGATCCACATGTCGGACCAAGAGCATCAGCCGACCGTCGAGGAGCTCATTGCCAAGGCCTACCAGCCCATGGAAGACGCGATGAAGCTTCACCCCTTCTATAAAGGCAAGATCGAGACCACGCTCAAGTGCTGCGTGCGCGACTTCCAGGATTTCGGCATCTGGTACACGCCCGGCGTGAGCAAACCCTGTCTCGACATCAAGGACGACCCCGAGAAGGTCTACGAGCACACCAACAAGGGCAACACGGTGGCCGTCATCAGCGACGGCACGCGAGTGCTGGGGATGGGCGACATCGGCCCCAAGGCCGGCCTGCCGGTGATGGAGGGCAAGTCGCTGCTGTACAAGTACCTCGGCGGTGTCGACGGCTTTCCACTCATGGTCGACACTAAAGATCCCGACAAGCTGATCGAGTTCGTCAAGCTGGTGCAGCCGGGCCTCGGTGGCATCAATCTGGAAGACATCTCCCAGCCGAAGTGCTTCCGCATCCTCGACACGCTGCGAGCCGAGTGCGAGATCCCCGTCTGGCACGACGACCAGCAGGGGACCGCTTGCGTCACCCTCGCCGGCCTCATCAATGCCCTCAAGGTCACCGGCAAGAAGATCGACGAGATCAGCATCGCCTTTATCGGCTCAGGGGCGGCCAACGTAGCTATCAGCCGCCTCATCTTTGCCTTTGGCGCCGATCCTGCCAAGTGCCGCATCGTCGACAGCAAGGGGATTCTGCACAAAGGGCGTAGCGACATCGAGGCCGTCAAGGCCGAGTGGGTCGATAAGTGGAAGTACTGCCAGATCACCAATGCCGAGCAGCGTACCGGCAACATCGCCGATGCACTGCGTGGTGCCGATGTCTGTATCGCCTTGAGCAAGCAGGGTCCGGGTACGATCGAGAAGGACTGGGTCAAGGCAATGGCTCCGGACTCGATTGTCTTCCTGTGTGCCAACCCGATTCCTGAGATGTGGCCCTGGGAGGCCAAAGAAGCCGGTGCTGCCGTGGTCGCTACCGGCCGCTCAGACTTTCCTAACCAGGTCAACAACTCAATCGGCTTCCCCGGCATCTTCCGCGGTCAAAATATTAACCAAGTTTTTCAAGGACATAAAGCATGTATTATCTTAGTAGAATTACAACATAATTTTGGTCACTGGATTTGTGTTATAGATCATGGAACTTATCTCGAACATTTTGATTCATATGGAATTCCTGTAGATGGAGAACTTAAATGGGTTCCAATGCATTTCAGAGAAGAGAATCATGAATTACGTCCTCATCTAACTTATTTATTAGAAACAGGTGATAAACCAATTAAACATAATTCATATCATTTACAAAGAAAATCAGAAAAATATGCTACATGTGGGAGATTTGTATGTTGTAGAATAAATAATAAAAATTTATCAATTGACCAGTTTGCCGAAGCACTTTATGAAAGAGGTGAGCCAGATGAGGTAGTAACTGAGTTAACGACAAAATATTAAATAAC